>JADGQG010000083.1 GCA_017882025.1 Chloroflexota bacterium | reverse complement strand
CCATCGACGGGTGGCCGGCCGACGACGGCACGCGCGCGATCCTGGCCCGGACCCGGCGCGAGCTCCTGCCGGCGGCCGCACTTGCCCTGGAGCGCGGGGTCCCGTTCCGGGCGGATGGCGTCACCCTGCTCCTCGAGGATCCGCGGCTGGACGGGATCCTGGCCGAGGCCGCGGCCGTGCCGGGCACGATCCCGCACCTCCTGTACCTGGGAGCGGTCGCGACCGCGGCGACGCGCCGGAGCAGCGCGTCGCTCGCCGGCTCACCCGTCGCAGGCGAGCCGGCCGGACGTCCGCCGACCGACGCCGCGGATCTCGACGACCTGGGACCGGAGGTGCCGCCGCTGACCGACCTCCTGGCGGCCGTCCTCGCCTGGGCGACGGCCTACCCGACACTGGCGGCGCTCACGACCGCGATCGGCAACGCGCGCGAGCGGCTGACGGCGCTCCGCGCGGCGGAACCGCGGCTCACGCTTGCCACGGCGCACGCGACGAAGGGCCTCGAGTTCGACCACGTGGCGGTGATCGGGATGTCCGAGGGACGCTTCCCGAGCCCGCGCGCACTCGCGGACGCCGGCGACCCGACTCGCGCCCTGGAGGAGGAGCGCCGCCTCGCCTACGTCGCGTGGACGCGGGCGCGCCGGAGCCTGACGCTCGCGTACGAGCCGGATTCGCCGTCGCGCTTCCTCGTGGAGGCCTTCGGGCCGGCAGTGATCGACCCCGACGGGACGGGCCCGGTCCGCCCGTGACCGACGCGGCGCCGCCAACCAGAACGTCGACGGGCGACGCCTCGCGGCGCCGCCCGTCGTGATCCCCCGGGAGGGTTGGGTCGTGGTCCCCTGCTCAAGGAGCGCGGGACGGCACCTCCGGCTCCGACTCGGGCCGAGGTCCGCCGAGCCGCATCATGAAGCGTCCGAAGAGGGCCGCACCGGTGAGGCTGAAGAGGCCGAGGCTCACCCACAGGATTGGTCGTGCGAGGTCCAGGTTCGTGCTGCTGTTGAGCAAGCTGGGCAGGTTCCCGAGGTACGCCTGGTCGGCGGCCTCCATGCCGTAGACCTGCGGGACGATGTAGAGGACGGACGCGAGCACCAGGAGGAGGCTCACCAGGCGGAAGGCCGCCGGGTCGTCGTCGGTGTCCCGCAGGAGCTTCAGGACCAGCGCCCAGAAGAGGACCAGCGTGGCGATCGGGGCCGTGATCGGCAGGCCGACCTTGAGGTAGAGGTTCGGCATCAGGAAGATCATGCTCAGGCCGAGCGTGATCGCCATGAGCGCGTCCCGCATGAGGACGTAGCTGAGCCACCAGACGTCGCCGCCGAAGCGGAGGGTCAGGCGCATCAGGAAGCGGATGACGTAGGGCCGGGAGAAATGCAGGATCAGCGTGAAGGACCACAGGATCGGCAGGACGGCGGCCACGGAGGCGACCATCCACGCGGAGCTACCCTGGGTCAGCGCGGTGGCCAGATTGTCAGCGTTCAGCATCGGGCGGCTCCTAGACGGCCTTCGGGCGGCGGACGGAGGTCTGCCGCAGGTTGTAGACGACGGCGGTGATGCCCAGGATCCCGATCAGGGCCGCAGAGATATAGCAGAGCGGCAGGGCCAGATCCGGGTTCTTCGACGTCACCAGCAGTGGCATGAACTGATCCGTGAGCTTCCCGGTGAGGAGCGTCATCTGCGTCCCGAGGAAGTAGGCGCCGACGTAGAGGACGGAGCCGACCCCGATCAGGAGCGTCTGCAGGCGCATCCCGCGCAGGTCGCTGTCGCCCTTCGTCATGAGCTTGATGAGGAGCACCGCGAAGGCGCAGACGGCCGCCAGGCCGCCCGTGATCGGCAGGTCCTTGCCCTTGACGACGTCCGGGTACAGGAAGATGAAGCTGCCCAGGAAGACCTGGACGAGGAAGATGTCGCGCAGCGCGACGTAGATGATCCACCAGAGGTCCGCGCCGAGGCGGAGCGTGAACTTCCCGGTCGTCCGCGCCATGTAGGGCTGGGCAAGGTGGAGCCCCAGGACAAGGACCCACAGCACGACGAGCGCCGCGGCGATCGTCCCCTCGATGAACCCTTCTCCGGCAGAGAACAGGCCATTGACCTGGTCTAGGTTCACTGGACACCTCCTGTCGCGCTCGTCGTGCCGGTCGGCTCGGGCGGCCGAACGGCGTGTTGCTCCATTCCGTGGATGTCAAGCCCCGCATCGCGTGGCCCGCGCCCGGCCGTGACGGACACGGACGGACAGCCATACACCGCGTCGCAGCGGAAGCAGCGGGCCGCCTCTGCGCGGGCGCTCGCCTCGGCGAAACCGACCTGGTGGGCACCGAACGACCCCAGCTCCACCACCGGCAGTGGCGCGTGCGCGCGCGGCCGGGTGGCGAGGTCCAGCGCCAGGTGCGCCTCGGGCGGCGTCGCGTAGCGGACGGTCGCGAGGATCTCCGCCTCGCCGTCCCGGACGCCGGCGAGATGCTCGTGGATGGACGCGGCGGCACGGCGTCCCGCCGCGACCGCGTCGATGATCGTCTTGGGACCGGAGACGACATCGCCGCCGGCGAAGATGCCCGCGCGGCCGGTCGCGAGCGTGCGTGGATCGGCCACGATCCCGGCCCAGCCGCTCACCTCGATCCCGGCCCCCTCGGGAAGGATCGATGGGTCCGGCTCCTCGCCGATCGCGACGAGGATCGTGCTGGCCGGGATCTCCCGGACGGACCCCCGCACCGCCGAGTAGATCCGCCGGCCGAGCTCGGTCTTGCCGGTCACCCGCTGCTCCTCGCAGCGGAGGGCCACCAGGACACCGTCGCGGGACACGACCTCGGATGGAGCGAGCGCGGTGAGGAGCGTGACGCCCTCCCGCACGGCCTCCTCGATCTCCTCCGCCTGGGCCGGCATGTCCTCGCGGCCGCGGCGGTAGACGATCGTCACCGACGCGGCGCCGCTTCGGATCGCGGACCGTGCCGCATCCATGGCGGTGCTGCCACCGCCGACCACGACGACCGGGCCGCTGAGTCGCGGGTTCTCGCCGAGGTTGACCTCCTTGAGGAAGCGGGTCGCGGGGACCACCGCGCGGGCGTCGTCGCCGGGGACGCCGAGCCGTCGGCTCTTCGAAGCGCCGGTCGCGAGGAAGACGGCCCGGAAGCCCTCGCGCTCGAGATCGCCCAGCGTGAAGTCGCGGCCCATCACGGTGTCGAGCCGGAGCTCCACGCCGAGGTCGACGATCCGCTTGACCTCCGCCTGGAGGGCCTCGCGCGGAAGCCGATACTCCGGGATCCCGATCGCCATCATGCCGCCCGGGATGGGCATCGCCTCCAGGACGGTCACGGCATAGCCGAGCCGGACCAGGTAGTACGCGGCCGACATGCCGGCCGGTCCGCCGCCGACGATCGCGACGCGCTCCGCGCGACGCACGGCGGGTGGCGGAACCGCGGGCAACCGCCCGTGCTCCACCGCGAATCGCTTCAGCGTCCGGATCGCGATCGGCTCGTCGAGAACGTCGCGGCGGCAGGCCACCTCGCAGGGCGCCGTGCAGATCCAGCCGCAGACGGACGGGAAGGGATTGAACTCGGCCGCGACCGCGTAGGCCTCGTCGTAGCGGCCGGCCCCCACGAGGCCGACGTATCGGCCGGCGTCCGTGCCCGCCGGGCAGGCGACCTGGCAGGGCGCGAGCGGCGACGGCGGAGCGTCCTCGACCATCGTCCGCCAGACCTGCCAGGGCTGTGGGCGCTCCGCGGTCTTCCAGATGAAGAGTGGACCCCACGGCGAGTCGTGGACGGGCTTGAGCGCCTCTCGAGTGACCGCGGAGAGCGGAATCCACCCGTCCGTCATCGCCGCGGGCCGATCGATCGGGCCCTGGCGTGCGACAAGCGGCGTCGGCTCTTCCATCACGGCGAGCGTCATCACGTTCGGCGGGCACTCGCGGATGCAGATGGAGCAGCCGATGCACTCACCGACCTGGATCGGGTGCTCCATCATCCAGGGGAGCGCGAGGCCGCCCGGCCCCGTCTCGACCCCCGGCCCCGTCGGGCGGCTCATGTCGAGTGCCTCGACCGGGCAGACGTCCATGCAGACGCCGCAGTTGATGCAATTCCCGTGGTCGATGTCGATTCGATAGCCCATGGCCTGCCTCCGAGCGAATCCGCCATGTCAAGCCTGGGGCCCGGGCGCGCCGGGCGCCACGTTCGGTCGGACGGGAGACCTGCCCATCCGACCGGGTGGGAGGCGGGGGGCCATTCGGCCCGGGCCGTTTGGCACCTGAGCACCCGCGGGCGGCACACCTGCGTACGTGCGGACGTGGCCCGGCGCCGCGGATCAGGTCACCGATCGGGGACCAGGCCCTCGCGGACCGCGCGGGCGGCGACCTCCGTGCGGCTGCTCGCGTGGAGCTTCTCCAGGATGTTCCGAAGATGGAACTTCGTGGTGTTCTCGGAGATCCCGAGATCGGCGGCGATCTCCTTGTTTCGCAGGCCGGCCACCACGAGCCGGAGGACCTCCACCTCGCGTTCAGTCAGGTGGTCCGGTTCGGTCGACCCGACCCCACCCCCCATTGCTGTCGCGGACCGTCCCGTCGGCCGGGCGACCTCCGCGAGGATCCGGGCCGCCGTCACCGGCGAGATGGCAACCTCGCCGCGCTCCACGGCCGCGAGCATCGCGCGCAGCTGCGGCGCCTCCAGGTCCTTGAGCAGGTAGCCACGGGCGCCTGCCTTGATGGCCGTGAAGAGGTCGTCCTCGTCCTCGCTCGCAGTGAGCATCACGATCGGGATCTCCGGGTGGAGCGCGGCGAGGCGAACGGTCGCATCGATGCCTCCGCGACCCGGCATCCGGACGTCCATCAGGACGAGCTCGGGGCGCAGACGGTCGGCGAGATCCACCGCAGCGTCCCCATCGGCCGCGACGCCCACGACCTCGTGGCCCCAGGCCGCGAGCAACGACGCGACGCCGTCGCGAAAGAGCGCATGGTCATCCGCGAGGAGAATCCGCATCAGGCGGTGATCGGAGTGGTACCGGGCACCGGGTCGGGCACCCCTTCCGCGACGGGCCGGAACGGCGCCGCAAGCCGCACGATCGCTCCGCCGTCCGGGCCGTTCTCCCAGTCCAGGGTCCCGCCGATGCCGGCCGCGCGCTCCGTCATCGAGCGGAGACCGTAGTGCGGGCGACCGTCGTCCGGCGCGTCCAACATGAACCCGCGGCCGTCATCGCGGACCGTCACCGTCAGGCGATCCTCCGCGGTCCGCAGGTCGATCATCACGCGCCGGGCACCGGCGTGCTTGCGGACGTTCGTGAGCGCCTCCGCCACGATTCGAAACGCCTGCGTCTCCACGTCGGGGTCGAGCCGGGCGGTCTCGACTTCCGGCGCGGCCTCGACGCGGATGGCGAGCTTCGCGGACTCGGTGACGCCCGTCGCGTGGGCCCGGATCGCTGCCACCAGGCCCGCCGCCGGCCCGATCGGGCTGCGCAGGCCGAGGATCGTCTCTCGGACGTCCACGTAGACCGACCGCGCCGCAGCAGAGAGCTCGCCAAGCTGGGCGCGCGCGTCGTCGACCCGGCCCGCGGCAAGGAAGCCGTCGACAGCCTGTGACTTGGTGTTCACGTACCCGAGCACCTGGGAGAGCCCGTCGTGGAGCTCGCGGGCGATCCGTTCGCGTTCGCCGACGACGGCCAGCTCCCGCAGGCGCGCCTCCAACCGCGCGTTCTCCAGGGCGATCGTGGCCTGGTTCGCGAGCGACGAGAGCGTCTCGAGCGCATCTGCATCGAAGCTCCGCGCCTCCGCGGCGCCGACGGCAAGCAGGCCGATCGTCGTCCCACCACGCTGGAGTGGCGCGGCCAGTCGCGCGACCGCAGACGATGGCACGACGAATCGCAGGATCTCGTCGGCGGCCGTGGCCTCCGGTGCGTCGCCCGCGTTCGCGCCGGGGATCGACGGGATCGCCACCAGCGCACCCGGGATCGCGCTGGCCGCACGACGGGCAAGCCGCCCATCAGAACCGGCCAGGAGAAGGACCACCGCGTCCACCCCCAGCAGCTCCCGCGTGTGGGTCACGATCGCATCGAGAACGCGCTCGACGTCGGTGAGGGAGGCGATCGCGACGCTGACGCGGTGGAGGGCGCGAGCCGACGTCTCGCGGGTCTCCAGCTCCTGGTTGCGCCGACGCAGCGCTCCGGTCAGCGCGTCGATCCGGCGGAAGGCGAGCGTGGCGAAGATCGCGCCCAGCACGAGCGTCACGGCCACCACGAGCAGGGTGTCGAGCGGGAACGGGAACGCTTCGTCGAGAAGCTCGTCGCTCACGATCTCGATGACGCCCACGACGAGCGCGGGCACGATGATGAGGAGCCAGCGGACGCGATTGGACACCTGCACCTCGCAGCCGACGCCGGCGGGGTCCCGCGCGGCGTCGCCCGAAGCATACGCCGCTGCCGGCGCGGCTCCGACCGCAGCCCGGGCCAACGCTCGGGCTGCAGGCTCAACCGCGGCGTTCCATCGCCTCGTGGCGCATGAGGACGCGGGCGAGATCGTCGATGGCGTCCCGGAACGCGATCGTGAGCTCGGCGGGAAGGACCTCCGCGATCGAGTCCTTCGGCCCGTATGCCGCGCGCGCCCGGCGCGCCACCGAGCGGAGCTCGGCCGGAGGGGCGTCGCGGAGGCGCTCCGGCAGCGGTTCCAGGAACGCGGCCCATCGAGCCGCGCCCGGGGCGCCTGCCGCCACTGCCGCACGAGCGGCGTCCACCAGCCGGTCGGCATGGCGCGCCGCGGCCAGCGCGGCTTCGTCGATCGCCGGCAGCTCGTGGCGTCCGGGGCGCGATGGCAGCGCCGGCACTGTTTCGGTCAGTTCAGCCCGGTCGGCTCGACGATCCGATCGACGACCAGCGGGATCCGCTTGCGCTCGGAGCCGTTGACGAGGAGCCGGAGCGAGTGGTCGCCCGGCACCGTGAACGCGAGGTTCCAGAGGTCGATCGCGAACGTCACGACCGTGTCCCGGCCGTCGCGCATGCCGTGCGCGGCGATCAGGCCGTTCGCGCCGGCGATCTCGGACCCATCCGGGGCCAGGAGCACGAAGCGAACGTCGTGCTCCGTCTCGAGCTCAGGCGAGGTGACCAGCAGGCCCACCACGAGCGCGAGGTGCGGATGACGGAATGGGAAGGCGTGCGATCCCAGCCGGGTGACGCCGCCCCCCAGCACGTGGAACTTCTCGCCGGGGCGGGCGTCGGCGGAGTCGGCAAGGAACGCGAACTCGATCTCGGGCATGCCCGGATGGTACGTCGCCGGACGGATGGCGGCGCGGTCAGTCGGCCCGCGCGGCCGCGGCTGCCGCCCGCTTCGTCGGCCGCGACAACGGCCCGGTCGTCCGGGGCCCCTTCATCGGCGCCGTAGCTCCCCGCCCCAGCTCATCGGCGAACGTGACGTCCGAGAGCGGCACGAGTGGCTCACCGCGCAGGACGCGGGCGAGGTACTCGCCCGTCGCCGAGCCCGGCGCCCTCGCGATCGTCTCCGGCGTCCCCTCCGCGATCACGAGGCCACCCCGGGTGCCGCCCTCCGGCCCGAGGTCGATGACCCAGTCGGCGGTCTTGATGACGTCGAGGTTGTGCTCGATCACGAGCACCGTGTTTCCAGCGTCCACGAGCCGGTGGAGCACCTGGAGGAGCTTCTCCACGTCCGCGAAGTGGAGCCCCGTCGTGGGCTCGTCCAGGACGTAGAGCGTCTTGCCGGTCGCCCGCCGGCTGAGCTCGGAGGCAAGCTTCACGCGCTGCGCCTCGCCGCCGGAGAGTGTGGTGGCCGGCTGCCCGAGGTGCACGTAGCCCAGGCCCACTTCCACGAGCGTCCGGAGCTTGGCCGCGATCTTCGGGACCGCGCTGAAGAGCTCCAGGCCCTCCGCGATCGTCATCTCCAGGACATCGGCGATCGAGTGTCCCTTGTAGTGGATCTCCAGGGCCTCGCGGTTGTAGCGCTTCCCCTTGCACACCTCGCAGGGGACGTAGACGTCCGGCAGGAACTGCATCTCGATCTTCAGGATGCCGTCGCCCTTGCAGTTTTCGCAGCGGCCGCCCTTGACGTTGAAGCTGAAGCGCCCGGGCCCGTAGCCGCGCACCCGCGACTCCGGGACACCCGCGAACAGCTCGCGGATGGGCGTGAACAGGCCGGTGTAGGTGGCCGGGTTGGAACGCGGCGTCCGC
>JADGQG010000261.1 GCA_017882025.1 Chloroflexota bacterium | reverse complement strand
CGGAACCACGCCTTGGCCGTCACGCTTCGCAGGAGCGGCCGTCGGAACGGCGGCAGCTCGAGCACGAGCGGCGACTGCCGGCCCGGCAGGAGCGCGTTCGCGCCGACGCCGGCCGCCACGGTGAGCGCGCCCACGACCCCGAACGCGGCGAGCGCCACCAGGGGCCCCGCGAACGGGACCAGCGCCGCGATCACCACCGCCGATCGCGCCGAGCACGGCGTGAGCGTGGCGAGGAACGCGGCGATGACGCGTTCGCGGCGGGTCGCCAGCACGCGCGTCGCGTAGATCGCGGGCACGTTGCAGCCGGTCGCCACGAGGAGCGGGATTGCCGCCCGTCCCGGCAGTCCGACCGCGCCCAGGACGCGGTCCGCGAGCACCGTGACGCTCGCGAGGTAGCCCGAATCCTCGAGCGCGGCGATCACCACGTAGAACGCCAGGACGTACGGGAGGCCCACCGAGAGCATGGCGAGGAGGCCCGCGTCGAGCGCCCAGAGGAGCGCGCTGGCCAGCCAGGGAACGGGGACGAGCGTGCCGACCACCGCGTGGATCGGCGGCGACGCCCAGGCGTTCCAGGCCGAGCCGAGCCCGGCAGCGGCCGCGCCGCCCCCGACCATCACGAGGGCAAAGGTCGCCGCGAGCACGCCGACCAGGAGCGGGATTCCCGTCGACGGCCGCACGCTCGCCGCCGCGATCCGTTCCGCGAGGGCCGGCGCGACGGCGTGTCGCCGCTCCACGCGTTCGGCCCACGCGTCGGCCGTGGCGCGCCGATGCGGCGCAAGGAGATCCGCGAGCGCGATCGTCGCGGCCCCGCGCGGCGAGACGCGGCCGTCGGCGACGAACTGTGCCAGCGGGGCCGCGGGCGCGGCCGCGGCCCCCAGGGACGGGCTGATCCGGTGATGGGCGGTCTCGGACGCCAGGCGCCCCTCGACCGCCGGCGGGTAGACGACGGCGGGGATCGTGGCCCGCGGCGATGCACCCGCATCCCGGACCGCCACGCGCTGGCGCCCGCGCCGGACGGCGTCTTCGAGGGCGGGCGCGACCCCGGTGCCGTCGCGACCCACCGTGCGGTGGACCGGGGAGACGAGCAGCTGGGCCAGGGCGCCGGTGTCGATCTCGACGCCGCGCGCAGACGCCTCGTCGGACAGATTTGCGGCCAGCACGATGGGGAGGCCCAAGTCCCGGCAGGCGAGCGCGAGCGGCAGGTGGCGCGCCAGGTTGCCTGCGTCGGCAACCACCAGCACGGCATCCGGTGCCGCGTCGAGGAGGAGCTGCCAGAACGGCGCATCCCCCGTCGGGTGATCGTCGAGCCCGAGCGTGCCAGGGAGGTCCACGAGGATCGCCGGCCCGGCAGCCGTGACCACGGGCCGTGCCTCGGCGCCGACCGTCGTCCCGGGCACGTTGGCCGACTCGGCGAAACGGCCGCTGGCCCGCGCGAGGAAGGTCGACTTGCCGACGTTCGGCCGGCCGACCAGCGCGACGACGGGCGTGGCGCCGGACGCTCCCGAACCTGCGAGCGACCTCGCCCCCGCGAGTCTCATCGCGTGGACGCCGCCGCGCCGAGCGGCTCGACGACGATCTCGCGGGCGACCCGTGCCGCGATTGCCAGCCGCGCATGGCCGACGCGGACGACGACCGGCCCACCGAATGGCTGGCGCGTCTCGATCTCGAGGAGGTCGCCGGCCGTCAATCCCTCTGCCGCGAGGGCGGCAGCAGCGTCGGCCGGGATCGCCATGACGCGCGCCGACCTGCCGGTCGCCAGGGACGAGAGCGGGACGGCGGCAGGGAACGCCGGCGGGGACGCCATGCGCCCATGGAACCCGACCGGCCGGGGAAGCCGCGAGGGCGCAACGGCCCGCGCGGAGGTGACGAAGGTCCCCTTGCATGTCGCATGCAAGGTCGCTTGCACTACCACGGGCTTCGCCACCGGCGTATCGTCCTGGCATGGACCGCTGGCAGACGATCATCGAGCCGTTCCGGATCCACTCGGTCGAGCCGATCCGGATGACCACCCGGGACGAACGGCTGCGCGCGATCGAGGCGGCCGGGCTGAACCTCTTCAACCTGCACGCCGCCGACGTCCTCGTGGACCTGCTCACCGATTCGGGGACCGGCGCGATGAGTCGTGACCAGTGGGCCGCGGTCCAGCATGGCGACGAGTCGTACGCCGGCTCTCCGTCCTGGTACGTGTTCCTGGCTGCCGTCCAGGAGCTCTTCCCGTTCCGACACGTCATCCCGACGCACCAGGGACGCGCCGCGGAGAAGATCCTGTTCTCGGTCATCGGCGGTCCGGACAAGGTCATCCCGAACAACACGCACTTCGACACGACGCGGGCGAACGTCGAGGCCACGGGCGCCGAGGCGGTCGACCTCGTCATCGAGGAGGGGCGCCACCCGGAGGTCGAGCATCCCTTCAAGGGCAACATGGACCTCGGCGGGCTCGAGAAGCTCCTCGCCGCGCGAGCCGCCGACGTGCCGGCCGTCTTCGTCACGATCACGAACAACTCGGGCGGCGGGCAGCCGGTCAGCCTCGAGAACCTGCGCGGCGTCCGCGCCCTGTGCGACCGGTTCGGCGTGCCGCTCTTCCTCGAC
>JADGQG010000260.1 GCA_017882025.1 Chloroflexota bacterium | reverse complement strand
GCGGCTTCGAGGGACGCCACGATCGTGGCGCCCTCGTCCTTCGTGATCTCCCAGGCAGCGCCGCATGCCCGGCAGTGGAGGTGCCCGTGCTCGGCATCCGGAAGGACGTGGTACTCCTCGCGACCGTCCGGGCCGTGGCCGTGGCGCACGATGCCCAGGTCTTCGAGGACGTCCAGCGTCCGGTAGACGGTGGACGGGATCGTCGACGGATCCTGCTCGCGGCAGCGCTCGATCAGGTCGGCACCGGTCACGTGGCCCCGGGTCTGCGAGAGCACCGCGACCAGCGCCCTCCGCTGGGGCGTCCAGCGCAGGCCGCGTGCGCGGAGTCGATCCCGCACCGATTCCCAGGCTGCGACGTCGTCCGCCCGGGATTCGCTGCGGGGGGGCGATCCGGCGGGCTGCATGGCGCGAAGTATAGGGTGGGATGGGCGCCCGCGGCCGTTGTTGCAACTCATTGCAGCAAGCGGTCTTCTCGCCTAGACTTCGGCAGGGTCCGCCGCGCGTGTGGCCGATTCGCCCTGCCAGCTCATCCGAGGTCGACCGGAGCGTTCCATGCACATCCCGGATGGCTACCTGAGCCCGATCGTCTCCGTCGGCCTGGGTGCCGCGACGCTCCCCGCCTGGGGAATCGCGTCCCAGAAGGTCAAGGCGATCCTCGACAACCGGACCATCCCGCTCCTCGCGATCTTCGCCGCGCTCAGCTTCACGATCATGATGTTCAACATCCCGGTGCCGGGGGGTACGACGGCCCACGGGGTCGGCGGGACGCTGATCGCGATCGTGCTGGGTCCCTGGGCGGCGGTGATCGCGGTGAGCGTCGCGCTGGTCATCCAGGCGCTCTTCTTCGGGGACGGCGGGGTCCTGGCGATCTTCGCGAACTGCCTGAACATGGGCGTCCTCCTGCCGTTCGTCGGCTACGCCGTGTACCGGCTCCTTGCCGGGGGCTCGCCGCTGCTCTCGTCGCGGCGTGCCGTCGCGGCCGGCATCGCGGCGTATGTCGCGATCACCGCGTCCGCGCTCGCCGTCGGGATCGAGCTGGGCATCCAGCCGCTCCTCTTCAGCGACGCGTCGGGACGGCCCCTCTACTCCCCGTACGACCTGAACGCGGCGATCCCGGCGATGCTCCTCGCGCACGCCCTGGGGGCCTCGATCGTGGAGGGCCTCATCACCTACCTCGGGGTCGCCTACCTCCAGAAGCGCCATCCGGCCTACCTGACGTCGCTCCGCGGCGTCTACGCGCCGGGCGTGGCCGAGGACGGCGTCGTTCCATCGCGGCCCTACCGGCAGGTCGTGGCCGCGACGGCGGGTGGTGCGCTGATCGTGCTCGTCGTGGTCGGGCTGGTCCTCGGCGGCGGTGATCCCGGGAGGCTCTTCGGCGCGAACTGGTCCACCGTCAACTGGGCCGACGTCGCGACGATG
The DNA here is from genome assembly GCA_017882025.1 of Chloroflexota bacterium. GTDB lineage: Bacteria > Chloroflexota > Limnocylindria > Limnocylindrales > CSP1-4 > CTSoil-043. The sequence continues at coordinate 1,172 of JADGQG010000260.1, read as the reverse complement.
CTCCTCGTCACCGCGATCATCGGGGCCGTGAGCGTGCCGCTCGCCTACCTCGTGCTGCCGTCGCGGCTGAAACGGGTCGGGGCCGCGTTCACGCTCGGGGCCGTGATCGCGCCGCTCGGCCTGATCGCGCCCGGCTTCGCGTACGGGGAGGGGGGCACGGCGGACGTGCAGGCCGCGTTCGGCTACATCCCGCAGGGTCTCCAGCACCTGTCCGGCTTCTTCAGCGCGCCGCTGTCCGGGTACACGATCCCACTGCCCTTCTTCGAAGGGGCGAACGCGACGCTGTGGCACGCGGCCGTCGGCTACCAGGCGGCCGGGATCGTCGGGATCCTGCTCAGTGGTGGGGTCGTGCTGGCTGTCACGCGGCTGCTCGGCCGGCGCGCCGCGGCGCCCGGCAGCGCCGCACCACCGCCCGATCTCGGAACCGCCGAGGCCGCTGAGACCCCACGCCGTTCCGAGGTCGAGGTGGCCGGGCGCCGCGACGGCCGCGTGGGCTGGCTCGAGCAGACGCTGGGCGGGATCACGACGTCGATCGAGCACGCCATCTTCACGGAGCAGCATGCCCGCACGGACGGGTGGCTGCAGCGGCGCGATCCGCGGGCCAAGCTCGGGATGTTCCTGGTGCTCGTGCTCGCGGCCAGCCTCACGGCGTCCGTCGCGGTCCTCGCCGCGCTCTACGCGCTCACGCTGGCGGCGGCGCGCGCCAGCCACGTGCCATTCTCGTTCTTCGTCAGGCGGGTCTGGCTGGGAATCCCCCTGTTCGCGGGGATCGTGGTCATCCCGGCCCTGTTCATCGTCCCCGGGCCGCGCCTCTTCGACCTTGCGTTCGGGCCCCTGCACCTGGCGCTGTCCGCGCCGGGCTGCGCCGGCGCGGTCCTCTTCCTCGCCCGGGTCGGCGTATCGGTCTCGGTCGCGGTGCTCCTCGTGATGACGACGCCGTGGGCGGACATCCTCAAGAGCCTGCGCGCCCTGCGCGTGCCCCAGGTGTTCGTGCTCGTCCTCTCGATGACGTACCGCTACATATTCCTCTTCCTCCATACCGCGAACGGGATCCTGCTCGCCCGCAAGAGCCGGGTCGTGGCCCGGACGACCGGAGGCGAGCAGCGCCGCTGGATCAGCGGGACCATGGGGAACCTGATGAGCCGGGCCTTCAAGATGAGCAACGACGTCTA
>JADGQG010000259.1 GCA_017882025.1 Chloroflexota bacterium | reverse complement strand
TGGTGAGCAGCCAGGTGGAACCCTGCATCAGGAACATCGCCGCGGACAGCAGGCCCACGCAGAGCGCGAACGGCGACAGCAGCCCGGTGAACGTGCCCGCGTAGTCGCCCTGGCCGTCGAGCGGCACGCCGCGCATGACGTTGCCGATCGCGACCCCGAACAGGACTGCCGGCAGGAGCGAGCCGACGCAGAATGCGACGTCCCAGGTCGTCCGCCATGCCCGTCCTCGTTCCTTCGAGCGGAACTCGAGCGAGACCGCCCGCAGGATCAGGGCCGCCAGCACGAGCATCAGGGCGAGGTAGAAGCCCGAGAAGACCGTCGCATAGACCTTCGGGAACGCCGCGAACAGGGCGCCGCCGGCCGTGATGAGCCAGACCTCGTTCCCGTCCCACACCGGCCCGATGCTGTTCATGAGGATCCGGCGCTCTTCGTCCGTGCGTGCCGTCGTCAGGTGCTGCATGCCGACGCCCAGGTCGAATCCGTCGAGGATCGCGTAGCCAACCAGGAGCACCCCGATGAGGAGGAACCAGGCGGCCTGGAGGAATCCGTTCTCGGCCATCGTCGTGCCTCCCTACGCCACGTCCTGGCCCGCCCGGAGGGCGATCTCGTGTCTCGGCAGCTCGTCGAGCGCGGCTTCATCGCCCCCATCGCCCGGCGCCGGCGCCGGACCGTGACCCAGCTCGCGACGCATGAGATAGAGCCACAGCGCCCCGAGGAGGACGTACAGCCCCACCAGCAGGCCCAGCGAGATGGCAACCTGCTCGGCGGGCACGATCCTGCTCACGCCATCGGCCGTTCGCATCACGCCGTAGACGATCCATGGCTGGCGACCGATCTCCGCCGTCGCCCAGCCCAGCTGGATCGCGATCAGCGGGAGCGGCGTCGCCAGCACCGCCGCCCTAAGCCAGAAGGGCCTCCGAAAGAGGCTCCGTTGCCACAGGTAGTAGGCGCCAAAGGCCATCACGAGCAGCATCAACGTCCCGAGCAGGACCATGTTGTGGTACGAGAGGAAGCTCAGCGCGATTGGCGGCCAGTCCCGCGCCGGGAACTGGTCGAGCCCCGCGACCGGCGCGTTCCAATCGCCGTACGTCATGAACGAGAGAAGGCGCGCCACCTGGAGCTCCGGCCCCTGGGGGATGTCGGCCGGGCTCTGCGTCGGCGGCAGCGCGAAGATCGTCATCGGGACGCCGGTCGAGGTCGAGTAGATGGCCATGATTCCGGCGAACTTCGCGGGCTGCGTCCTGGCCACCTGCTTGGCGCTCATGTCGCCGGTGGCGAACATGGCGGCCGACCCGACGAAGGCGGTGACGAGCGCGATCGGCACCACCGCCCGCGCCACCGAGAGGTGCCTGCGCTTCAGCACGTACCAGGCGGAGACGCCCAGGGCGAGGAAGGCGCCGGCCGTGAGGGCCGAGGCCACGGTGTGCAGGTACCGCGGCACGATCGACGGATTGAGGGCTGCCGCGAAGAAGTCCGTCAGCCGGGCGCGCCCATCGACGATCTGGTAGCCGGCCGGCGTCTGCATCCAGCTGTTCGCGATCAGGATCCAGACCGCCGAGAGGAGCGTTCCGACGACGACCATCAGCGCCGCGAACCAGCGGACGCGGGAGCTGATCCGACCGCGGCCGAAGACGAGCAGACCCAGGAACGAGGACTCGAGGAAGAAGGCCAGGATCCCCTCGGCTGCCAGCGGCGCGCCGAAGATGTCGCCCACGAACGCGGAGTACTGGGCCCAGTTGGTCCCGAACTGGAACTCCATGACGAGGCCGGAGCCGACCCCGACCACGAAGGTCAACGCGAAGATCCGGGTCCAGAAGGCAGCGGCCCGATCGTAGGTCTCGGCCTTCCCCTGGCGATTCCGGATCCGCAGCGTCTCGAGCACGAGGACAATCGCCCCGATCCCGATCGAGATGCTGGGGAAGAAGAAGTGGAACCCGATCGTGATCGCGAACTGGATCCGGGCGAGCTGTTCGACGTCCACGCGCTGACCTCCACGAGTGCGGCGGTCGCACTGTGGCCCGAAGGCCGCGAGCCCCGGTAGCGCCGGGAGGCCCGGACGGTCAGGCCGAAGGGCACGCGGCGAGGGCCATCGTGCCCGGTCGCCGCCGCGTCAGTCGGCGTCGGTCCGCACGTAGCGCCGGCCGATCAGGGCGAACGCCGGAAGCCGTCCAAGCCAGGCGGAGAGCGGCTGCGTCGGCCGCCCCTCCCTGCCGGCGATCGCGAGCCGGGCGTTGGCCTCGTCGCCGCTGGGTCGCGCGTCCACGATCGCCAGGTCGATCGCGACCCGTCCGGGGATGCCTTCGCCGAGGGTCGCGATCGCCTCGGCCGGGGGCGGTCCGACCTCGTACTCCGCACGCACCTCGGCCTCGGCGCGCCAGCGCGGCCGGCGGAGCAGGATGCGCGACCAGGTCGCAGCGACGTCCGGCGTCACGCGCCCGTCGCCGGGCCTGGGCGTCTGCCCGACCTCCAGCCCCCGGGCCCAGCGGGCGGCCCGGTGGAGGAGCGCATACTCGTCGAGGTCCGCGAAGCCGGCCAGGTCGTCCGCGGGCGAGCCGTCGCCGAAGAGCGCGGCGATCGACGTCGCGAAGACGCCCGCCAGGTCGAGG
>JADGQG010000258.1 GCA_017882025.1 Chloroflexota bacterium | reverse complement strand
GCGCACACGATCCCGGCCCACGCGTTCGGGTACCGGAAGAGGTACGCCTCGGAGCTGATGTAGATGCCCAGCGAGTAGCGCGGGCCGCCGAAGTACTCCCCGATCACCGCCCCGATCACGCTCAGCGTGGCCGCGATGCGCAGCGCGGTGAAGACGAAGGGCAGCGCGTTCGGGATGCGGACGTGGCGGAACGTGTCGACGTCCCCCGCCGCGTACGACCGCATCAGCTCGAGGGCGGATGCCTCCACGCTCGTGAGCCCGCGAACCGTGTTCACCATCACCGGGAAGAAGACCATCAGGGTCACGATGAAGATCCGCGCCAGCGGGCTCTCCACGCCGAACCAGGCGCTCGAGATCGGCGCCATGGCGATGATCGGGATCGAGCTCGCGGCGATCGCGACCGGCATCAGGGCCTCGCGCGCGGTCGCCCACCGCGCGGTCGCGAAGGCGGCGATCACGCCGAGGCTCACGCCGACGAGGAATCCGGCCAGGGCCTCGCCGCCGGTGTAGACGATCCCCTTCTGGAGCACGGGCCACTGCTGGAGGAAGGCGGTCACGATCGTGGTCGGCCGCGGCAGCAGGAACTCCGCGAAGCCGAGCGCCTGGAGCAGGAACTCCCAGAGGAGCAGGACCACGATCGCCGCGCCCACCGGCGGGACGAGCGCGCGGAGGCGCCCGGAGGCGACGGCGTGGCCGGCCCCGGGGCGCCGCCCGGGCTGCGGGACGCGGGCAGCGGCCGCGGTCACCCGATCCCCTCGACCCGGATGCGCGCGTCCACGACCTCGTCGACGGCGGCGGCCTCCTCGAACCCGCGGAGCGCCTCCCGGACCTCCGTGACCAGCTCGAAGTAGCGCCGCTCCTCGCGCGTCTCGAACGTGCGCGGCTGCGGAAGGTCCACCGCCACGACCCGGTTGACCCGGCCCGGCCGCGGCGACATGACGACCACCCGGGTGGAGAGGAAGACCGCCTCCGGGATCGAGTGCGTCACGAAGACGATCGTCGTCTCCGTCTCGCGCCAGATCCGCATGAGCTCCAGGTTCATCCGCTCGCGCGTCATCTCGTCCAGCGCCCCGAACGGCTCGTCCATCAGGATGAGGGCCGGGTCGAAGGCGAAGGCCCGCGCGATCGCGACGCGCTGCTGCATGCCACCGGAGAGCTGCCACGGGTACCGATCGCCGAACTCCCCGAGCTCGACGAGGTCGAGAAGCCGCTTCGAGCGTGCCTGGCGGTCCGCCTTCGGGTAGCGCATGACCTCGAGCGGCAGCTCGACGTTGCGGGAGACGGTCCGCCAGTCCATCAGGACGGGCGCCTGGAAGACCATCCCGTAGTCGCGATCGAGGCGGGCGCGGTGGGACGGCTTGCCGTTCACCAGCACGTCGCCGGCGGACGGCCCCGTCAGGTCCCCGATGATGCGGAGGAGCGTGGACTTGCCGCAGCCGGACGGTCCGATCAGCGACACGAACTCCCCGGCCCGGATGGTCAGGTCGATTCCCTGGAGCGCAACGACGCCGCCCGAGGCCGTAGCGAACGTCTTGTCCACGCCCCGAATCTCGACGACCGGGGTCGCCGCTGCGGCGGCGGCCGGGAGGGCGGAATCGGGGATCACACGCGTCGCTTCCAGGGGCCCGTGGTTCAGACCGCGGCCGGCCGGTATCGGCCGCGCGTGAGGAACGCCTCCGCGAACCGCACCAGCCCGACGAAGACGAGGCCGGTCATGGCGCACGAGGCGACGGTCGCCCAGAGGCGTTCCGGCGCCGTCACGTAGTACTGCGTGAAGTTGAGGACGGCCCGGCCGAGGCCCTCCGGGATCCCCGAGGGCAGCTCGCCGACGATGGTGCCGACGACGCTCGCGGCCGCCGCGACCCGGAGCGCGGAGAAGAGGTACGGAACGGAGGCGGGCAGGCGCAGCTTCCAGAGCACCTGCGGCGTCGACGCCGCGTAGGAACGCATCAGCTCGCCGGCCCGGCGGTCGTAGGCGCGCAGGCCGCGGATCGCCGCGATCGCGACCGGGAAGAAGGTCAGGTACGTGGCCACCACGGCGACCGAGATCCAGCTGGCGCCGAGCGCCACGACCACGATCGGGGCGATGGCGATGATCGGGACCGTCTGGCTCCCCACCACCCAGGGCACGAGCGCGCGCTCCAGGAAGCGGGAGTGGACGAAGACGATTCCCAGGCCCAGGCCCAGCAGCGCTCCGGCAGCGAAGCCCACGAACGCCGTGCGCAGCGTGTAGAACGCGGCGCCGGTCAGGAAGAGCCAGAGCGGCGGGCCGCCCGGGACCGGATCGAAGAGCGTCGCGACGATCGTCCACAGGTGCGGCAGCGAGATGTCACTCGCGATCCGCCACGCGAGGGGTGGCGTATGCGTGTACGTGAACCCGCCGATCGCGATCCGCCACGGGTCGCCCGCGAGCCACTTCGCCGCCTCCCAGGCGAACGCGATCAGGAGCAGGACGCCCCCGAGGAGCACGGCCTGGCGCAGCAGCGGGTGCCGCCTCGACCAGCCGCCCGCCGGGGCAAGCAGCCCCGGCGGGACGATGCCGGCCGCGGCGGACGTGGTCACGCCGTGACGGCCTCGTCGGCGATCTCGAGCGCCCGGTCGATGACCGCGAAGCC
>JADGQG010000257.1 GCA_017882025.1 Chloroflexota bacterium | reverse complement strand
GACCTCGCACGCCTTGTCGGCGCCCGCCGCGATGACGGGCGTGCCGGCGGGCAGGCCGAGGTGCGCGGCCGCGCCCTGCGTGAGCGCGCCCAGCTCCGCGCCGGACGTGACGAGATCCGGCAGCATCGCCGGGTCGAGCGGGGCCACGCGCCATTTCCAGTCGCCGCGCCCCGCCCATCGGCGGCGCTTGAAGTCGAACGGGAGATAGCCCACCTGGGCGGCGTCCGCGTCGACATAGCGGCCAACCAGCCGGTGGACCAGGAACCCCGAGAGGAGCAGGAACTTCGCCGTGCGGGCCCACGTGTCGGGCTCGTTGATGCGCAACCAGTTCGCCTCGGCGTCGGCCTGAAACGCCGCAACCGTGTCCCGCACGCCGAGCACGCGGAACGCGAGGCCGTTGATCCCGCCGACCTGCGGCAGGCCGAGGGTCCGACGCTGGTCGAGCCAGACGATCGCCGGTCGGAGGGGCGCGCCGTCCCGATCGACGACCACGACCGTGCCGCGCTGGGTCGTGAGCGCCACGCCTGCCACCGCGTCGCGCCGCGCGGCGGCGTCCGCCCAGAGAGCCGTGCACGCCTGGCCGATCGCGGTCCAGTACACCTCCGGGTCCTGCTCCGCCCACCCCGGGTGGGGCGAGACGTACGGCTCGATCGCGATCTTCGCCTTCGCGGCAAGCGACCCGTCCGGCCCGAACAGGAGCGCCCGGACGCTCTGCGTCCCGACGTCGATCGCCAGGACGTGATCGGCGGCGGTCATCGAACCGTCATCGCGGGCGAACCGGCATCGAGGCCCGCGGGGGCAGGCGCGCGATCGGCACCGGCATCGAGGCCTGCGGGCCCCGGATCGAGGCCCGCGGAGGGAGGACCGCCACCCGCAACCGCTCGGTCGGACGGAGGATCGCCGCCCGCATCGGCCCGGCCGGGCGGCGCGTAATCGCTCGCCCAGAGCGCTCGATAGGCGGCCTCCTCCGCGTCCCAGTGCGCGTCGCTCCAGCCCAGCTCGGGCTGCGCGATCTCCCGCACGCGACCCAGGACCTCGGCCCCGCCCTCCGGGAGGGTGAGCCCCAGGCGGACGCGGCGCAGGAGGAGGTCCTCGAGGTGCACCACGCCCTCGGCGCGCGCCGCCCAGCGGAGCTCCGCCCAGACGGACGCGGTGCCGGGGATCCGTGCGAAGTCGTCGAGCGCGCCCGCCTCCCCCGCGGCCGCCAGGAGCAGGGAGGTCGCCCGGCCGTGTCGGCCCGCGAGGCGCCGCAGGTCATCGGCGGGCAGGCCACGCGCCTCGGGGCCGAGGTCGCCGTCGCGCGGCGTGCGCACCGGATCGACCGGGGGGTCCGCCGCGGGCACGCCCACCGTCGCGCGGCCCGCGAACCGCGGCCGCAGCGCCCGCAGCGCCTCCCGTGCCAGCACGTCGAACGTCGTGAGCTTGCCGCCCGTGAGGGTGAGCAGGCCGTGCTCGTCCCAGGCCGCGTGGTCGCGCGACTCCTTCGACGGGTCGGCGCGACCGGTCCCGATCACCGGCCGGACGCCCGCGAACGACGCCATGGCGTCGTCGAGGCGGAGCCCGAGCGCCGGGAATGCGTCGGCCATCGCCTCGGTGAGGTAGGCGGCCTCGGCCGGCGAGATGCGGGGCTCGACGTCGAGATCGCCGTCGTGATCGACGTCGGTCGTGCCGACGAGCGTGACACCCTCCCACGGGAACGCGAAGACGGGCCGTCCATCGGCGGGGTGGAGGACGCTCACGGCCTGCGCGACCGGGAAGCGCCAGGCGGGGAAGACCAGGTGTGAGCCGCGCAGCGGCCGGATCCGCGGCGCCGCCCCGAGCCGGCCGCGCAACCGGTCCGCCCACGCGCCCGTCGCGCTCACCATCGCGGTCGAGCGGACGTCGACGGCGCGCCCCGGATCGAGCGTGTCCCGGACCCGCGCCCCGATGACGGTGCCCGCGGCGTCGCGAATCACCTCCTCCGCCGCGGCATAGGTGAGGACCGTTGCTCCGGCCGCGACCGCGTCCAGTGCGACCCGGAACGTGAGGCGCGCGTCATCCGTCTGCGCGTCGGCATACCGGAAGCCGCCGGTGAGCGCGGCCGGCCGCAGGCGGGGGGCGAGCAGCTCCAGCTCGGATCGCCGCAGGCGGCGGTGCGTCCGACGGCCGGCCAGGACGTCGTACATCTCGAGGCCGGCCGTGTAGGTCCAACGGCCCGGCGACGTGCCCCGGTAGGTGGGCATGAGGAAGCCGAGCTCGTCGACGAGCCCCGGGGCGGCCACCAGGAGGCGCTCGCGCTCGCGAACGGAGTCGCGCACGACGCCGATCTGGCCCTCGCGCAGATACCGCAGGCCGCCGTGAACGAGCTTCGACGACCGCGAGCTCGTACCCCACGCCAGGTCGCGCTGCTCGACCAGCAGAACACGAAGCCCTGCCCGCGCCGCTCGGCGCGCGACCCCTGCGCCGCTGATCCCGCCCCCGACGACGAGCACGTCCCACGGCCCTTCCAGGCGGTCCCACGCCGCGTCGCGCCAGCCCGACCGGAGCACGGGGACGGCGGGCGGGATCACGACGCGTCCCCCAGGAGGACCCCGGGATGCATCCGGCCGGCGGGGTCGAAACGGCGGGCGACGTCCGCG
>JADGQG010000256.1 GCA_017882025.1 Chloroflexota bacterium | reverse complement strand
AGGAGCCGCGCCTCGACGAACGGTCCTTTCTTGACCGAACGCGACATGCTTCTGCTCCTCCTACGACTTGCGGTGCCGCGACCGGACGATCAGGCGATCCGCCTTCGTCCCGCGCCGCGTCCGGTACCCCATCGCCGGCTTCCCCCACGGCGTCTTCGGGGGCATGCCCGTCGGGGACTTGCCCTCGCCGCCGCCGTGCGGATGGTCACGTGGGGTCATCGCGACGCCCCGGGTCTCCGGACGAAGGCCCATGTGGCGGGCCCTTCCGGCCTTCCCGAGGCTTTGGTTCTCGTGGTCCAGGTTCGAGACCTGCCCGATCGTCGCCACGCAGCGCAGCGGCACGCGACGCATCTCCCCGGATGGGAGTCGGACGGTGGCGTAGTCGCCCTCCTTGGCGAGGAGCTGCGCCGCACCGCCCGCGGAGCGGACGATCTGGCCACCCTTGCCCGGCACGAGCTCGATGTTGTGGATCGTGGTCCCCAGCGGGATGCTGGCCAGCGGCAGGGCGTTCCCTACCCGGGCCTCGGCGTCGGGCCCTGCGACCACGAGGTCGCCGACCTTGAGGCCATGCGGCAGGAGCATGTAGCGCTTCTCGCCGTCCCGGTAGTGCAGGAGGCCGATCCGGGCCGACCGGTTCGGGTCGTACTCGACCGTGGCGATCTTGGCCGGGACCCCGACCTTGTCGCGCTTGAAGTCGATGATCCGGTAGTGCTGCTTCTCGCCCCCGCCACGATGGCGGACGGTGAGGCGGCCCTGGTTGTTCCGACCTGAGCCGCGCTTCTTCGGTTCCAGCAGCGGCTTGTAGGGCTCCTTGGTGGTGATCTCCTCGAACGTCGAGCGGGTCATGAACCGTCGGCCGGCCGAGGTGGGCTTGTAGCTCCGGAGCGGCATCCCTACACCCCCTCGAAGAATTCGATCTTCTGGCCCGCGGCGAGCGTCACGATCGCCTTGCGCCAGGGCGTGGTCCAGCCCGTGATGCGGCCGCGCTTTGTTCCGCGCCGCTTCTCCTTGGCCTTCGTCGTAAGGACATTGACCGCTGTGACCTGGACCTTGAAAAGCTCCTCGACGGCCGCCTTGACCTGGATCTTCGTGGCGTCGCCGTGAACCTCGAACGTGTACTTGCCGCGGCCGGACTCGTCCATCGACTTCTCGCTGATGATCGGCCGGACGATGATCTCGTGGGCGGTCAGCGTCATGCGTACACCTCCTCGAGGCGCGCGAGCGCCGGTTGCTCGATCACGATCGTGTCGGCGTTGAGCAGGTCCACGACGTTGAGCGAGTCGGCAAGGAGGACCGCCACGCGCGGCAGGTTCCGCGCCGAGAGATCGAGACGCTCATCCCGGGCCGGCGAGACGATCAGGACCCGGCCGGCAACCTTGAGGTTTTCCAGGACGCCCAGCAGCTCCTTCGTCCGGATCGCCTCAAGCCCGAAGGCGTCGAGGACCCGGATCGCGTCGCCGCCGAATTTCGCGGTGAGTGCGCCACGGAGCGCGAGGCGCTTCATCTTCCGCGGCAGGCGCTGGGCGTAGGAGCGCGGGTGCGGCCCGAAGACGACGCCGCCGCCGGTGAAGTGAGGCGCTCGGCGCGAGCCTTGGCGGGCCCTGCCAGTCCCCTTCTGGCGATACGGCTTCCTGCCGCCTCCGGCGACCTCGCCGCGCGTCTTCGTGTCGCTGGTGCCAAGCCGGCGACCCGCGAGCTGCGCGGTCACCACCTGGTGGAGGACGGCCGCGTTGACCGGGGCGGCGAAGAGCTCCTCCGAGAGATCCACGGTTCCGATCGCCTCGCCGGTCCTGGCATAGAGGGTGGTCTGCGGCATCGTCAGGCCTTCTTCACGAGGACAAGCGCGTTCGGCGCCCCCGGCACGGACCCCTTCACGAGGAGGAGGTTGCGCTCGGAATCGACGCGCACGACGCGCAGCTTCTTGACGGTGACGCGGTCGTCACCCATGTGGCCCGCCATCTTCATGCCCCGGTAGACGCGGCCGGGCGTCGTGCCCGGGCCAATCGAGCCCGGCGCACGATGGTGGTCGGAGCCGTGCGTCTTCGGGCCACGGTGAAAGTTGTTCCGCTTGATGTTGCCCGCGAAACCCTTGCCCTTCGACGTTCCGGTGACGTGGATGACGTCGCCGACCACGAAGAGGTTCACGTCGAGCGTCTGCCCGACGCTGTAATCCGAGATGTCCTCGAGCCGGAACTCGCGGATCACCGCGACCTTGGGAAGCTCCTTGAGCTGCCCGGTTTCGGGCTTGTTGAGCTTCTTCGACGGCTCGATCCCGAGCTGTACAGCGGTGTAGCCGTCCCGTTCCGGCGTCCGGAGGCGCGTCACGGTGTTCGGCCCCACGGCCACGACGCTCACCGGGATCATGGTGCCGTCGGCCTGGAAGACCTGGGTCATGCCGACCTTGCGGCCGATCAATCCAATGCTCATTCGGGCGTCACATCTTGATCTCGATGTCGACTCCCGCCGCGAGCGAGAGGCGCATCAGGGCGTCGACCGTCTTGGCCGACGGGTCGAGGATGTCGACGAGTCGCTTGTGGGTGCGGATCTCGAACTGCTCCCGGCTGTCCTTGTCGATGAACGGCGAGCGGAGCACGGTGAACTTCTCGATCCGGGTCGGGAGC
>JADGQG010000255.1 GCA_017882025.1 Chloroflexota bacterium | reverse complement strand
CGAGCAGCGCCTCGTGGCGCGCGATCGTGACGGCAGCACGCCCGACGAAGGCGACGACGTCCTCGGCGGTGATCGTGACCGCGGAGGCGCCGGCACCCACCGCAGCTCGGTCGGGTCGCCCTAGACTCATGCAGCCAGAGTCTACCCTCCGCCACGGGCCGGTCCGCGGCGATCCGGGGCGGACACCGGACAGCTCGGGAGGTGCTCGATGGTCGCGCTCGTCCTGGTGGGCCACAGCCCCGAGCTCCTGCGCGGGCTCCGCGCGATGCTCGCCCAGGCCGCGCCCGGCGTCCCCGTCGGCGTGGCCGGCGGCACGGACGTCGGGGCGCTCGGGACCAGCGCCCCGCGGATCCTGCACGCGGTGCGCTCCGCCCTCGCGGATGCGCCGGACGGGGCGATCGTGCTGCTCGACCTCGGCAGCGCCGCGCTCGCCCTCGAGATGGCGCTCGACGACCTCGCGCCTGCCGAGCGCGCCCGCGTCCGGGTCAGCCGGGGCGCGCTCGTCGAGGGAGCCGTCCGGGCCGCCGTGGAGGCGGCGGGCGGCGCGTCGCTGGGAGGGGTCCTCGCCGCCTCCGAGACGCCGCCCGGCCGCGACAAGCTGCCCGACGACTGGCCGGCGGACGGGGCGGCCCCGCCGACGGTTCCCGGAGCGCCCGCGGGTCGGCTCGAGCGATGAGCGGGGCGCTCGTTGCTGCCTGGCTCCACCTCGCCGCATCCCGGATCGCCGCCGAGCGCATGCACCTGACCGACCTCGATGCGGCCATCGGTGACGGCGATCACGGCATCAACCTCGACCGCGGCTTCGCGGCGCTCGCGGTGCGCCTGGGGGCCGGCGACGGCCCCACGGAAGGGGCGGGCCCCCTCCTGGCCTTCGCGGGGCGAACGATCTCCGGGACCGTCGGGGGGGCGAGCGGGGCGCTCTATGGCCGCGCGCTCCAGCGGGCCGCCGCCGCGGTCGAGGTCGGGCCGGATACCGCGGGCACGACCGTGGCGCGGATCGCCGCCGCCCTGCGGGCCGCCGTCGATGGGATCGCCGCGCTCGGCCGTTCCCGCCCGGGCGAGAAGACGATGCTCGACGCGCTCGTCCCCGCGGTCGCCGCGCTCGAAGCGGCGGCCGTCGCCGGCGCGAGACTGTCCGACGCGTTGGCCCGAATGGCGGACGCGGCCGATGCCGGGGCCCTGGCGACTACGCCGCTCGTTGCGACGAAGGGCCGCGCGAGCTACCTGGGGGAGCGGTCGATCGGCCATCTCGACCCCGGTGCGGCCTCGAGCGCGCTGCTCCTCCGGGCGCTCGCGGACGTCGCGAGCGGCGCCTGACCCGACGAGGCTGCCGCACCGCGGCGCCCTCCAGGGCCCCTCGCCCGCAACGTTCCTGCAACCTAGACGTTTCCTTGACGTTTTTCGCCATGCCGTTGGCGTACCGTTTCGGCAACAGTGCTCGAGGGCACTGTACGTCGGCGTGATCGGCCGCCGGGCGACCCGGGCCGGGGTCGCTCTCGCGGCAGCGGAGGGATCGAGCGAGCGGGATCGCAGCCGGCGTTGGTGTCCACCCAATAGAGGGAGTGAATATGTCAGCTGAGAAGTTCATCGGGGAGGTTCTCGGGACGATGATCCTGATCCTCCTCGGCGACGGCGTCGTCGCCGGCGTACTGCTCGCCAAGTCAAAGGCGTTTGCGAGCGGCTGGATCGTCATCGCGATGGCGTGGGGCATGGCGGTGTTCGCGGGCATCGCCGTCGCCGGCACGTTCACCGGGGCCCACATGAACCCCGCGGTGACGCTCGCGGTCTTCCTCGACAACCAGGTCAAGTCGACCGGCGCCTTCGGTGTCGACTCCCTGCTCGGCTACTGGGGCGGCGAGATGATCGGCGCCATGATCGGCGCGACGCTCGTCTTCTTGCACTACTACCCGCATTGGGCTGAGACCGAGGACGCGGGCCTCAAGCTCGCCGTCTTCTCGACCGGCCCGGCCATCCGCAACATGACGTGGAACCTCGTCTCGGAGATCATCGGCACGTTCGTCCTGATCTTCGTCGGGTTCAGCCTCGCCAATGCAGCGGGCGTCAACTCGTCCATCGGCGGCGCGCTCGGATGGGGCCTCCTCGTCCTCGTCATCGGCCTTGGTCTTGGAGGCACGACCGGGTACGCGATCAACCCCGCCCGCGACCTTGGGCCGCGGATCATGCATGCGGTCCTGCCGATCGCCGGCAAGGGGAGCAGCGACTGGGAGTACGCCTGGATCCCGGTTGTCGGCCCGCTCATTGGCGGCGCCCTCGGCTGGGCCGTCTACTACTACGGGATCACCGAGTTCGTCGCCAAGGCACTGGCACCCAAGTAGTCCGGCGCTCATCCATTCGCGCCGGCGGCTTCGGCCCCGCCGCCGGCGCCCCGAGCCGTCGTTCCGCACCCCCCGAGCACTCGCTCGCTGATCCGCGGCTGACCCGCCATTGGAGGAGCGCATGAAGAAGCTCATCAACACCCCTGAGCGCGAGGTCGACGAGGCGCTCGCCGGTATGGCAGCGGCCCACCCCGACCTGCTCCGCGTCGAGGAGCCCAACATCATCGTCCGCAAGGACGCGCCTCGACCCGGCAAGGTCGGCGTCATCTCCGGCGGTGGCTCCGGCCACGAG
>JADGQG010000254.1 GCA_017882025.1 Chloroflexota bacterium | reverse complement strand
GGACCCGGTTCACGTTCGCCGGATCCTGCACCTTCTGCTCGATGCCGAGCGGCCGGTGATCCTCGCGGGAGGCGGCGTCCTGCGCTCGCGCGCGACGGCTGACCTCGTTCGCCTTGCCGAGTTCGTGGACGTGCCGGTCATTGCCGCCTGGCGCCGGCCCGACGTCTTCCCGAACGACAACCCGCGCTACCTCGGGATGAGCGGCTACTTCGCCCCGGCGACCGTCCGACGCCGGCTGGAGGAGGCGGACGCGATCCTCGTGCTCGGCTGCCGCCTCAACGAGGTCGCCGCCTACGAGTACGCGATCCCGGCTCCGGGGACGCGCTGGGCGCACGTCGACGTGGAGCCACTGGTGTCGCGACCCGGTGTGGCTGCGCCCACGATCGCGCTCGCTGCCGACGCACGCACATTCCTGCGCGAGGCGCGCCGCGTGCTGGGCGCCGGCGTCCTGGACTCCGCGGGCCTCGAGCGACGGCGAGCCGCGATGGCCGCGGACCGCGCCGCATTCGAGGATGCGCGTGTCGTCGACGAGAGCCCGTGGGATGGGCCGGGCGTCCATCCCGGACGCGTCGTCGCGACCCTGAACCGCGTCCTCTCACCCGACACGATCGTGACCACGGACGCCGGGAACTTCGGCGGGTGGGCGGCCCGGGGACTGGTCCTGCGACGACCGGGCACGTTCCTCGGCACCACGGCGGGCGCGATGGGCTTCGCGATCCCCGCGGCGGTCGCGGCGTCGCTCGCGGGACCGGGACGGCCGGTCGTGGCGCTTGCCGGAGACGGTGGGGCCGGGATGACGATCGCCGAGCTGGAGACGGCGATCCGCGAGGGCGTCCACCCCGTCGTGCTCGTGTTCGACAACGAGCAGTACGGCACGATCCACGACCACCAGGTCCGGCGCGGCCTCGCGCCCGTCGCGACCGATCTCGGCCCGGTCGACTGGGTCCGGGTTGCGGAGGGCTTCGGCGCCCTGGGCGCCCGCATCGAACGGGACGACGAGCTCGAGCCGGCGCTTCGCGCCGCGCTCTCGGCGGTCCTGCCGACCGTGCTCCACCTGGTGCTCGACCGTCGCTGGGCCTCGGTCGACCGGTTCGGGGATGTCGAGCCCGTGGTCCTCCCGGCCGCTCCCGAGCCCCAGCCAGAGCCTGATGCCGAGCCGCAGCCGGGCACGGAACCCGCCCCTCCCGACCCCGAGCCAGAGCCTGATGCCGAGCCGCAGCCGGGCACGGAACCCGCCGCTCCCGACCCCGAGCCACGACCCGCGGTGGAGCCTGAGCAGGAGCAGGAACCCGCGCCCGAGACCGGGCCAGACGGGGCGGACTCGGCTGCCGAGCCGGAGATCGAGCCGAAACCCGCGCCCGAGCCTGAGCCGGAGCCGGAGCCCGCGCCGGAGCCGGACGCAAGGGACGGTTCGGACGTCGAGCCCGAGATCGACATGCAGGCCGAGGTGGGGGCTGCGGCGGACCCCGAACAAGAGCCGGAGCCCGCGGCGGAGGCCGAGCCGGAGCCCGCGGCGGAGGCCGAGCCCGATTCGGACCCGGCAGGGGACCCCGGAGCACCAGCGGCGCCGTGATCCACCGCGACGCCGCGGAGATCGGCGCCGGCCTGGAGCCCGCCCGGCCTGCCCGGCCCATCCCCGCCGGCGAGCGGATTCACGTCATCGGCGCCGGCGGGGCGGCCGCCGCGGCCGCGTGCCTCCTTGCGCACCAGGTGGGAGCGCGGGCGTCGGGTTGCGATGCGGGCGGCCCCTCGCCGTACACCCCGCCGCTCGAGGACGCGGGCATTCATCTCAGCTGGGCCCACGATCCGGAGCACGTTTCGCACGCGGGATCGCGCGTCGTGGACCGCATCGCCGTGACCAAGGCCCTCACCTCGGTTCGGCCCGACCATCCGGAGCTCGTCGCCGCCCGGACGGCCGGGATCCCGGCGACGAGCGTCCAGCAGCTGGTGGCGGACGCCGCGGCGACCCGCGGTGCGGCGCTGATCGGGGTTGCCGGCACGCACGGTAAGTCGACCACATCGGGCTGGCTCCTCCACCTGCTCGTGACGGCCGGGCTCGACCCCTCCGGCTTCGTGGGGGCGCTGCTCCCGCCGGCGCTGGTTGGGGGATCACGTCCGTCGACGGTGCGCCTCGGCGGCGGACGCCATTTCGTGGTCGAGGCCGACGAGTACGCCGGCAACTTCGACTCGTATCGCCCGGCCATCGGGGCGCTCACCAACGCCGACTGGGATCACCCGGACGTCTTCCTCGACCGAGCGGCTGTCGTCGCGGCGTTCGGCACCTGGATCCGCTGCTTCGACGGGGGAGGGGACGATCCCGTGCTCGTCGCGAATGCCGGCGATCCCGGCGTCCGCGAGGTGCTCGCGGGCCTGCGCGACTGGACCGGCCGGCTCGTGGCGGTGCGCGTGATCGGCGCGGACGAGGACCCGACGGCTGCCGCGACCGCGCTCGCCGCGACGTTCGAGACCGCGCGCGGTGCGGCCACCGGCATGGCCGGGTGCTGGAACGTCGCCGCAGCGGGGGAGGGGAGGCTCGAGATTGCGGGCCTGTCGGCCCGGGGCACCGTCACCGCCCGGATCGGCCTGCCGGGCCGGCACAACGCCGAGAATGGGCTCGTCGCGGCCGGGGC
>JADGQG010000253.1 GCA_017882025.1 Chloroflexota bacterium | reverse complement strand
GCGTTCATGGCGTCCTTGGCGTTGATGGCGATCCACTGCGCGTCGAAGTTCTGCTGCGCCACGTAGCCCGTGAACGTCGCCACGATGCTGACCGCGAAGACGATGACACCGACCACCCAGGTCGGCGCACGCCCGTCGCGCCAGCTGGCGGCGAAGTACTGACCCCACAGGTGCAGCACCATGAACAGGAAGAAGATCTGCACCGCCCAGAAGTGCAACGCGTTCACGAAGTGGCCCACGTTCGAGATGTGCCACCACTGGGGGCCGAAGAAGACCAGCACGACACCCGTCGCCACGATCCAGACCAGCGCCGCGATCGCAATGACGCCGAAGACGTAAACCCACGAACCCACGAAGTACGGCTGCCGGTGGGGCAGCAGGTTCACGAGGGGAAAGCGGTGCTCGAGAGAGCGCCGAAGTGCCAGGGTCCAATTGCCCCGGTCGGCCTCCGGTTCCCGCGCGGACTCATTCATGACGACGTTCCTCCGCGCCCGGCTCTTCTCCTCCATGAGGGAACGGCGCGAAGAGCGCCAGGATGAAGAGGACGATCATCCCGATGATCATCAGCAGGTTCGGGATCGAGATGAGGATGAACCCCCAGCTCAGATACGTGGCCGGCGTATCCACGCGGGGCACCTCCATTCGTCCGCGGCCGGCGGGACGGGCTCGCCCGTGAGGGGCGTTCTTCTCTGTCCGGTGACGGTCCGCCGTCCACACTGTACGTCGAGCCGCCGTCTCCGCTGGGTCACGTCCGTGTCTCATTTGTGTCGCGTACCCGGCCGCGGCGTTGGCAGTACGGCTCGATGTGGGACACTCGCCCGGGAGCAGGCGATCGTGCGCTCTCGAGGGGTTTGGTGAAGCATGCCGAGCGCGCAGAACCTACCGCGACCCAGGGCGCTGCGACTCCTCGACACCGTCCGATGGGTGTTGCCCTTGGTGCTTGGGGTGGTCGCATGGGTCTTCGAATGGACCGAGCACCTGAGTGCGGAGCATGAGCCTCTCACCCCAGGCTTCTACGGTGAGGTGCTCCTGTTCGGTGTGGTCGGTCCGGTCGTCGTGGCCATCGTCCTCACCTGGGTGCGACGGCTGGTGGTCACCCTTGAGGCGACAACGAGTGCCCTCGAAGCGGTCAACCGGGACCTCGAAACGATCGTCGCCGAGCGGACGGCGAACCTCCAGGCCGCGACGGGCGAGCTCGCCGACAGGAACCGGCAGCTGGCTCGGGCGAATGAGGAGCTGCGAGAGCTCGATCGGATGAAGTCGGACTTCGTCTCCCTCGTGTCGCACCAGCTCCGCGCGCCCCTTACCAATATCAATGGGGCGCTCGAGCTCGTCTCGCAGGATGCCGAGCTGTTGCCCGCCGCGAGCCAGCGGACCCTACGAATCTTGGCGGAGGAAGGGCATCGGCTGTCGCACATGATCGAGACGATCCTCGACGTCTCGCGTCTCGAGGCGGGACAGCTGACGCCCAGTGCTGGGCCGGTAGCGCTCGAACCCCTCCTGGCGCGCGTCTGCGCCTCGGTGGTGGCGAATGAAGCCGACCGGCGTGACTGGAAGCTCGAGGTGACGCCTGAGCTGCCGCCCGTCTGGGCCGACGAGACGCTGCTCGAGGAGATCGTCCGGAACCTCGTCGAGAACGCCGTTCGCTATTCGCGGCTTGGGCAGCCGATCGACGTCAGCGCCCGCCGCGCACCAGGGGGCGTCACGATTTCGGTGGCCGACCGCGGCCCGGGAATCCCCGCCGAGAAGCAGCGCGACATCTTCCGCTCCTTCTTCCGGCTGGACCAGAGTGAAAGCG
This sequence comes from Chloroflexota bacterium, assembly GCA_017882025.1. GTDB lineage: Bacteria > Chloroflexota > Limnocylindria > Limnocylindrales > CSP1-4 > CTSoil-043. Next base: position 833 of record JADGQG010000253.1, on the reverse strand, counting down.
CTCCGGGCGGGTACGGACTCGGGCTCTACTTCGCGGACAAGCTCGTCCGAGCACAGGGCGGCGAGATCCTGGTTGAGAGCCCCATCTGGCCGGATCGCGTCGCTCCCGGTACCCGGTTCCTGTTCACTCTCCCGGTCGTGGAGGAGGTGCCGTCGGAGGATGAATCTGATACGCCCGGGACCAGCGTCCCCGCGGCTCAGGAGTAGGGCGCCCGAGATGGCTACCATCGTGATCGTCGACGACGACCGGGCGCTCCTTGAACTCCTGACCGACTACCTCGGACGGCTCGGCTACCGCGTCGTCGCGGTCGCCGACGCGCGGCAGGCGGATCGCTTCTTCGTGGAGGCTCGGCCGGACATCGTCCTGCTGGACGTGACGATGCCAGGGTTCGATGGCTGGCACGTCCTCGGCGAGTTGCGAGCGGCCTCCGGGGTGCCCGTCATCATGCTCACCGCACGGGGCGACGAACCAGAGGTCCTGCGGGGCTTTGCCTCGGGCGCGGACGACTATGTGACGAAGCCGTTCAGCTTCGCCCAGCTGGCGGCACGCATCAAGGCGGTCCTGGACCGGGCGGCGCACGGGCCGACGGAGGCGGCTGGCGTCCTGGCAGGCGAAGACCTTGAGGTGGACATCGAACGCCACCGCGTGCTGCGCGCGGGAACCCCCGTCGGGCTGACGGCGACCGAGTTTCGCATCCTCGTGACGCTCATGCGAGAACCGGGCAAGGTTCTGTCGCCCCGCCAGATCGTCACCGCCGTGTGGGGGGCGGAGTATGCCGACGAGACGGGCTACATCCGCCGCTACGTGTGGCACCTGCGGCAGAAGCTCGAACA
>JADGQG010000082.1 GCA_017882025.1 Chloroflexota bacterium | reverse complement strand
GCCGCGGACGGGCTGGCGGCCGCGGACGCCGCGGCCGAGGCCTCCGCCGACGCGGCGACCGAGGGCGCCGCGGCCGACGGGGCGGCCGACGGGGCGGATGTCGCCGAGCCGCTGCACGCGGATGCGACGAGGGCGAGCGCTCCGAAGAGGCCCACCAACCTGGTTGTCTTGTGCATCTGTCTCTACGTTCCTCCTGCTGTGGCCACCCCTCGGCGGCCGATTCGCTCTGCTCCGGCCACGCCATGCGGCCGGTTCCGGAACCCGGGCCGCCGGATTGCGACCCGCTCCTCCGGTCCGTCAGCGTCCCCCCGCCACCTCCTTCCCGATGGGTGCCGGACCGCTCGAGCCGCGGACGATGAGTCGCGTCTCGAGGCGCCGGTGATCGGGCCGAAAGGAAGAATCCCGCGCAATCGCCGAAAGGAGGAGGCGGCAGGCCTCCTCACCTTTCCGCCGGACCGGCTGGTGCACGGTCGTCAGGGGCGGCTCGACGTGACGGGAGAGCTCGATGTCGTCGAATCCGACGATGCTGATGTCGGCCGGGACGCGCAGCCCCAGGCGGCGCGCGGCATGGATCGCGCCGATCGCCATCGCGTCGCTCATGGCGAGGATCGCCGTGGGCCGGCGGCCGTTCTCCCAGGCACTCGCCAGGCAAGCGCTGCCGCCTTCGACGCTGGCCGGACCGACCACGACGTGATCGTCCGGCAGGTCGATGCCCGCCGCCGCGAGCGCCTCTCGGTAGCCCTCCAGGCGCCGACCGACCACGCCCCCGGATTCGGCCTGGTCGCCGGGCGCCGGCGGCTCGACGCCGATCACCAGGAAGTCCCGGTGGCCGAGCGACAGGAGGTGCTCCGCGGCGAGGCGCGCGCCGCCCTCGTCGTCCACATCCACCGCCGGGTGTTCGGGGAACGCGGCGCCGGAGTCCACCATCACGATCGGCAGTCCCGCCCGGCGGATCTGCTCCACCTCCGGGTGATCCTCCGCGAGGCCGAGCGCGACAAAGCCATCCACAGTGGCCCGGTTGACCGCGCGAGCCAGCGAGCCCTGGACGGGCGACACGAACAGGAGCGCGTAGCCGGCCTCCTCCGCAACCACGGCGACGCCCTGGCTGAAGGTGGCGAAGAATGGGTTCGCGAAGACGACGGAGAGAGCCTGGGGGGTCAGGAGGCCAAGCGTCTGGGTGCGGCCCTGGGTCAGCATCCGGGCCACGGGATGCGGCCGATATCCCAGCGACGAGGCGACGTCGCGGATCCGGGTGGCCGTATCCGGGCTCAGTCGCTCCGGGCTGTTGAACGCGAACGAGACGGCCGTCTTCGACACGCCCGCCTCGCGGGCGACGTCGGCGATCCGGGGTCGGTCGCGAGTTTCCTGCCTCACCAGCCCTCCACGGCTCCTCCGGACATCGCCGAAGCGACATCGCCGCGCGGCCAAAACCGGTTTAGCAAACCGGTTTAGTAGAACGTAGCGGCGAGGTTGCGCCCTGTCAAGCCCCAAGCGCGCGCCCCTTCGCGGCCGGGCAGCGCGCGCGTGGCAGAATCGCGGCATGCCCGCCGATTCCCGCCGCCTCCCTCCGCCGGGAGTGCTCCTCTTCCTTGGCTACGGGTTCCTGATCCTCGCGGCGATCGGCGTGTCGCTCCGCTGGGTGGTGGACCAGGCGATCGACGCGCCGATCAGCTTCCCGGGCCTGGTCGTCATGATCCTGCTCGCCTACACGATCTTCACGATCACGCTCGTCCTGCAGCGGAAAGAGGCGGCTCGCGGCCTCGCGGTGGGCCTCAGCACGCTCACGATCCCACTGACGATCTTCCTCCTGGTCAGCCCCGTCCCACCGCTCGCGCTGGGGCCGGGGATCCTCGCGATCCTGCTCTGGATCGGGCTCCGGCGCCCCGCGTCGCGGGCGTACTTCAGCGAGCCGTGACCACGCCGTCGCAGGTCGCGAGGCTACGCGGACGGTGAAACCGCCCGTCCGGCCCGTCTGGGCTACCCTTGCGGCGCGTCGACCAGATCCACGCGACCACGCGCCATCGTCCCGGTGCCGTGCTCCGCGAAGGACACGTTCGTCCCGGCAGCCAGTTCGAGGAGCTTCGTGACCAAGCGCACCCGGAACACACGACCGACTCGCCCCGGCTCGACCAGCCCAAGAGGCACAGGCGCGGAGGCGGTCGCCGGTCGCACCCGGCTCCGGGAGCCGCAGCGGCCGCGCTCGCCGCTGCGGCGGTACCGGGGGCTCCTGCTGGGGATCGGGGTCGCCGCGATCGTGGTCGGCGTCGGCGGTACCCTCTTCCTGGGGGCGTCGAGCGCGGCCTACGCCTGCACGACCGTGCTGCAGCCCGCGGCGCCGGCGACGGCCGCGCCCGGCCAGACACCGCTTTTGGGCCAGGTGACCCGCGACCTTGGGCGTAATCACGTGCAGACCGGCTCGGACGTGACCTACGAGTTCTGCCCGCCGACGTCCGGCTCGCACTACAACGCGTCCGGGGTGGGGCCCATCCCGCCGCTTTTCTACGGGAAGGACGACACCACGGTTCCGGAAGGCTGGGTCCACAACCTGGAGCACGGGGCGATGGTCGTCCTCTATCGCTGCCCGGAGGGCTGTGGGACGGACACGCAGGCGTCGCTCGGCACGCTCCAGCAGCAGCTGCCGGCCAGCCCACTGTGCGGCTTCCCGCCCGGCTCCAACGTGGTCGTGACGCGCTTCGACCAGCTGCCGACGCCGTACGCGGCGGTCGTCTGGGACCGCGTCGTCTTCCTGGACACGCTGGACGTGGGGGCGATCACGACCTTCTATGGGCAGTCGGCCGACCGCGCGCCGGAGCCGCAGTGCCAGCAGGCCGTCCCGGGCTACACGCCCAGCCCCGGCCCGTCCGCGTCGCCGGCCGCCTCGGCATCGCCCGCTCCGTCCGCGTCGCCCGCGCCGACGGCGACCCCGTAGCGGCGGGGCAGCCCGGTGCGCGTCGTCGCTTACCTGGACGAATTGGACCTGCCGGTCGCCGGCGTGCTGGCCGATGGGCGCGTCATCACGCTCGCCGCGCTGGTAGAGCGAGCCGGCCTGCGGGAAGAGCTGGCGCTCCTCGACGTGCGGGGCCTCCTCGCCGAGGACGAGGACCTCGCGGAGACGCGGGCGGCCGTGGCGCGGGCGGTGCGCGACGGGATGCGAGGCGTGCCACTTGCGACGCTCCGGCTGGTGGCGCCGCTCGAGCCGGGCAAGATCGTCTGCGTCGGCTCGAACTACCGGAGTCACGTCACCGAACAGGGCCAGCCGATCCCGGACCACCCGCTCCTCTTCGCGAAGTTCTCGAACGCGGTCGTCGGCGACGGCGCGCCCGTGATCCGGCCGGCCACGACGCAGGCGCTGGACCTCGAGGTGGAGCTCGGGGTCGTGATCGGCAAACGGGCCCGCCGCGTCCCCGTCGAGGCGGCGATGGATCACGTCGCCGGATATGTCAGCGCCAACGACGTCAGCGCGCGCGACCTGCAGGGCGCGAAGCCGGCCCTTGCCCCCGGCACCCGCGGCGACGGCCAGTGGCTGCGGGCCAAGGGGTCGGACACGTTCCTGCCGCTGGGGCCGTGCATCGTCACGGCCGACGAGCTGGGCGATCCCGCTGCGCTCCGCCTGCGCGGCTGGCATACGCCCGCCGACGGGCCGGACGCCGGCCGCGAGCTCCTGGTCCAGGACGGCGCCACGGGGGACATGATCTTCTCGGTCGCTCAGCTCGTCGCGTTCATCTCCGCGAGCATCACCCTGGAGCCCGGAGACCTGGTCATCACCGGGACGCCATCGGGCGTCGGGGTCTTCCGCGAACCGCCGGTCTTCCTGGTCCCGGGCGATCTCGTGCGGGTGGAGGTAGAGGGGATCGGAAGCGTGACGAACCCCATCGTCGACGCGGACGGCGCGGTGCCGTCCGGATCCCCGGCCGCGCGGCTCCTCGCCGGACGTGACGACAAGGCCGGCGCCGGCTGAGACGCCGAACGCCAATCGCCGATACCGAACCTAGGAGGCAGCGATGCTCGCCCTGGTCAAGACCGCCGAAGGACCGGGCCTGGAGCTCCGGGAATGGCCCGACCCTGCGGTCGGGATCAACGACGTCCTGATCCGCGTCCGCAAGACGGGCATCTGTGGCACCGACCTCCACATCGAGTCCTGGGACCCATGGGCGGCCAACACCATCCGGCCGCCGCTCGTGATCGGTCATGAGTTCGTGGGCGAGGTCGTGGAGGTCGGCTCCAACGTCACCGGCTTCGCGCCCGGCGACCTGGTGAGCGGCGAGGGCCATGTCGTGTGCGGGCGCTGCCGACACTGCCTCGCCGGCCGGCGCCACCTCTGCGCCCACACGATCGGCCTTGGCGTTGGCCGCGACGGTGCCTTCGCGGAGCTGGTGGTCCTGCCGATGACGAACGTCTGGCACCACTGGCGCGGGATCGACGAGGAGGTCGCCGCGATCTTCGACCCGTTCGGGAACGCCGTCCACACGGCGCTCGCGTTTCCCGTGCTGGGCGAGGACGTGCTCGTCTCCGGGGCGGGGCCCATCGGCCTGATGGCCACGGCGGTCGTCCGCCACGCCGGGGCGCGCCACGTCGCGGTCTCCGAGCCGAACCCGGTCCGCCGCGCAATCGCGATGCGGATGGGGGCCACGATCGCGGTCGACCCGCGCGAGCGCGACCTCCGCGACGTCGCGACGGGGCTGGGGATGACGGAGGGGTTCGACGTCGCCCTGGAGATGTCCGGCAACGCCGCCGCGCTCCGCTCCGCGATCTCCAGCATGGCCCACGGCGGGTGCATCGCGATCCTCGGGATCCCCACCGCGGAGATCTCGCTGGATGTCAATGAGATCGTCTTCAAGATGCTGACGCTCCGCGGCATCTACGGCCGGGAGATGTACGAGACCTGGTACAAGATGACGGTGATGCTCCAGTCCGGGCTCGACATCGCGCCCGCGATCTCTCACCGGTTCCCGTTCCGCGAGCACGCCGCCGCGTTCGCGGCCGCCCGCTCCGGCGACGCCGGCAAGGTGATCCTGGATTGGACCTCGTGACCCTGCCCGCGACCGCCAGGAGGATGCCACGGTGAGCACGACCCCGCCCCTCGACCCGCTGGGGCATCTGGCCGACGACCTGGCCCAGGTGCGGGCCCAGGGCCTGTACCGCCCGCTCCACGTGATGAGCAGCGCGAACCGGACGCGTGTCACGGTGGACGGCCGCGAGGCGATCACGCTCGCCTCCAACAACTACCTGGGCCTGAACACGCACCCGCGACTCATCGAGGCATCCCTGGACGCGCTCCGGCGCTTCGGCGCCGGATCCGGCGCCGTTCGCACCATCTCCGGGACGATGGCACTCCACGAAGAGCTGGAGACGGAGCTCGCCCGCTTCAAGCACGTGGAGGCGGCCCTCACGTTCCAGTCCGGCTTCACCTGCAACACCGGCGTCATCCCGGTCGTGGCGGGCGAGCCTGACCTGATCGTCTCCGACGCCTTCAACCACGCCTCCATCATCGACGGGATGCGCCTCAGCAAGGCGCCGCGGGTGATCTATCGCCACAAGGACGTGGCGCACCTCCGCGAGCTCCTTGCCACGGCACGTCGCGAGGGCCGCGCCGACGGGCAGGCGTACCGGGCGATCCTGGTGGTCACGGACGGCGTCTTCAGCATGGATGGCGACATCGCGCCGCTCCCCGGGATCGTGGCCGCGGCGGAGGAGCAGGGCGCGGCCGTCTTCGTCGACGACGCCCACGCCTCCGGCGTGCTCGGCCGGAACGGCCGCGGCAGCGTCGACCACTTCGACCTGCACGGCCGCGTCGCGATCCAGGTGGGGACGCTCAGCAAGGCGATGGGCGTCCTGGGGGGGTACGTGGCCGGCTCGCGGACGCTGCGGGAGATGCTCGTCCAGCGCGCCCGCCCGTTCCTCTTCTCCACCTCTCACCCGCCCGCCGTCGCGGCCGCCTGCATCGCCGCGATCCATGTTCTCGAAGACGAGCCGGAGCTGATCGAGCGGCTCTGGGCGAACACGCGTCGCTTCAAGGCCGAGCTGGCGCGGATGGGCTTCGACACCGGCGTCTCGGAGACGCCGATCACGCCGGTCATGGTGGGTGACTCGGCGGCCGCGATCCGCTTCGCGGACAGGCTTCTCGACGAGGGCGTCTGGGCGACCTCGGTCGTCTTCCCGACCGTCGCCCTCGACGGCGCGCGCCTCCGCACCATCGTCACCGCGGCCCACTCCGACGAGGAGCTGGACACGTGCCTGGATGCGTTCAGCCGCGTCGGCCGCGAGCTGGGGCTGATCGCCGGGTGACCTGGCTGCCCGCGCCGGGGCCGGAGGCGGACCGCGACCTCCCGCTCGACGCGCACCTCCACACGAATCTCTCGCCCGACAGCGACGTCCCGATCGACGTCTACTGCGCGGCGGCAGTCGCCCGGGGGATCCCCGAGATCGCGATCACCGATCACGTGGACTTCGACCCGCACGCGCCGGCCCATTCATTCGCCACGTTCGCGGCCCGCGAGCGCGAGGTGCGGGATGCCGCCGCGCGCTGGGCGGATCGCGGGCTCCATGTCCGCTTCGGCATCGAGGTGAGCTACGAGTCGCAGCGGGAGGCGGAGATCCGGGAGCACCTGGCGCGCAACCCCTACGACTTCGCGATCGGCTCGGTGCACGTCATGCCGCTCTCCCCGTACACGGGCGCCCGGGTCGCCGGCTGGGTCGCCGGTCGCACCTTCGACGAGATCGTTGCGCCCTACTTCGCCGAGGTGCAGGCCGCGATCCGGAGCGAGCTCTTCGACACCATCGGCCACCTGGACTACGTGAAGAAGTACCTCGCGGCCCACGTCCCGCCGTCGGCGTTCGCGGCCCGGCCGGACGTCTACGAGCCGCTCCTCCGCGCGCTCGTGGAGACGGGGACGGCGCTCGAGGTGAACGCTTCGGGCCTCCGCCAGCCGCCCGGCGAGACGTACCCCCCACCGCCCGTGGTGGCGCGCTTTCGGGCGCTCGGCGGCCTCCGGGTGACGGCCGGCTCCGATGCCCATCGCGCCGGCTCGTTCGCGTATGGGCTGGGACATGTGTATGCCACCCTCGCCGCGGCCGGCTTCGAGTCGCTCGCGTTTCGTCGCCGCGCCGGCGATCCGCGCGCCGGGGTGAGCGTGGACATGCCCGACCGGGTGCGCGAGCGTTTCCGCGCGCCTAACGAGCGGGGACATCCGTCGTTATGACCGGTGTCGACGAGGTTGCGGTCCTGCGGCTCGTGGCGGCGGCGAAGCAGGGCGACGCGATGGCGTTCGGCCGGATCTTCGACATCTACCACGGCCGGGTCCATCGGTACATCGTCGCCCACACTCACAACCCGGCCGACGCGGAGGATCTGACCCAGGTGGTGTTCCTGAAGGCCCTCGAAGCGCTCCCACGCTACGAGGCGCGGGGCATCCCCTTCGGGGGTTGGCTCTTCAGGCTGGCCAGGAACACGGTGATTGACCACGCGCGAACGCACCGGGAGCACGCAGACCTGGGCGCGGTCATGGAGCGGCCCGGCAACGAGCCGGAACCCGGGGCCAACGCCGTTGCCCGGGAAGAGATCGAGGCGGTCGGGCAGGCGCTCGTCGCGCTCACGGACGAACAACGAGAAGCGATCGCGCTCCGCTTCTTCGCCGGGCTCTCCGCCCGGGAGGCGGCGACGGCGATGGGCAGGCAGGAAGGAACGGTCCGGGGGCTCCAGTTCCGGGCGATCGCGGCGCTTCGCCGCCACCTGGGGTTGGATGCAGACGATGAGGATCGACGACGATGATGGACCGGCAGGACGATTGGGGCGACGACGGCGAGCTACGGGCTCGCCTGGATGCCTATGCCACGTCCCGCCTGGAACCCGATCCCGCCGCGACTGCACGCGCACGAGCCACCGTCATGGCCCAGGCCCGCCTCGGCCGGGGCGACACGCGAACGGTTGACAACGCGCCCGGATCCGGCCTCCTCGGACGGATCTTCCGGCGGCCCGCGCTGGCCGCGACGGCCGCGATGCTCGGGCTGGCGCTGGTAGCCGGCGGAACCGTGGCGGCGGCGGAACCGGGTGGTCCGCTCTACGGCGCGCGGCTCTGGGTGGAGACACTGACGCTGCCGAGCGACACGAATGGTCGCGCAGCCGCCGAGCTGCACCGGCTCCAGGCCCGCCTCGACGACGCCACGGCCGCTGCGGCGAACGGGAACGGCGACGCCGTCACCGCGGCGCTCGACGCATACCGGCAGACGCTTGCCGGCGCCTCTGCCGCGGCCGGCGGCGACCCGACCCGCGAGGAGC
>JADGQG010000252.1 GCA_017882025.1 Chloroflexota bacterium | reverse complement strand
GATGTAGAGGGTCGCGGGCTCGTCGGGGTCGCGCGTGACCTCCACCTCGCGCACGTCGATCCGGGGCTCCCAGCGGCGCAGCGAGCGGCGGACGTCAGCTGCGATCCGGCCGAACGTGGAGGCGTCGATCGGCGAGAAGACCTCGTCGTGGATGGCACACCCAAACTCGGGCCGCATCGGACGCTCGCCGTAGGCGGTCCCCAGGACCAGGCGGATGCTCTCCTCGATCTCGCGCTCGCGGGTGACCAGGGCGATCCCTCCGGCCGCATCGACGCGGAGCGGGAATGCCCAGCCGGCACCGATGAACTCGTCGTTGACCATGTCCGTCCTCCTCAGCCCAACGAGACCATGGAGCCCTTGACGGACGTCACGCCGCTGGACTCGAGCGACAGCTGGCCGGTTCCGCTCACCTTCGTGCTGGCGGGCGAGCTGATCTCCACGCCACCGGTGCCGCTGATCTTCACGGAGCCCGTGGCGGTGATCTCGATGTCGCCCGTCGCGTTGAGGATGATCTTGCCGTCCGACGTGACCTCGAACTCCTTCTGGAGGCGGTTCAGAAGGGCGATCACCTCGGAGCCGGCGGTCGCCATGCCGAGGGTCGAGTTGTCCGGCTTGTCCCAGAAGAAGATCTCGTTCTTGTCGCGACTCACGATCTTCCGGCCGTTCAGCTTGCCGCCGTCGACCTCGATCGTCGGAGGCCTGTCGACGCCGTTCCACAGGCCGCCCAGCACGTACGGCTCGCTGATGTCCCCGTGATGGAACGCGATGAGGACTTCGTCGTGCATTTCGGGAATCCACACGAAGCCGCGGTCGGGACCGTTGCCGGGGGCGACGACCCGGGCCCAGTCCGTCACGAAATCGTGGCCCAGGTAGGGAAGGTGGACGCGGACCCGGCCGAGGTTGTCCGGGTCGGCGTTCTCTGTCACGACCCCGACCTGCACGCCGGCCATGCCGCCGCCCGCGCCGGCTCCCCCGCCGCCGCCACCGGAGGCGAGACCCAGGAGCGTCCGCTCCTGGCGCCCGCTCACCTCGAAGCTGGTCCGGTAGCCCTTCTTGTCGAAGACGTGGCGCGTGTGGGTGAGGGTGTAGCGCCCGGCGAAGGGCAGGGCCACCATCGAGACGTTGATCGACGCGCCGGCCTTGAGCTTGGGGTTGCCCACCGCGATCCCGTTCGCCTCCGCGAAGGCGCTCCCGATCTGCTCGGCAATTGCCTTGGCCGCGGCGTCCACGACGGTCTGCCTGGTACGCGGCCGGTTCCCGCTCGCATAGACGGGCGAGCCGAAGATGGCAGCGATCGAAGCCGGCGAGTCCGGCAGCTCCACGCTGGTCGTGCCGGCGGGCTGCTCCGAGATCAGGTCCGTCTTCGTTGTCATGTCCCAGCCGGCGACCCTGACCGTGCCAACCTGGCTCGCCGCGGTGACCCTCGGTCGGAACTCCAACAGCTCCTGGCCGAAGACGAGCTGGAGCTCGTCGGTGCTGTCGAGGTCCCCGGGGCCTGGAGCCGCGGAGGCCTCGGGTGGCGGCCCGAAGGTGAACTGCCCGTCGGTCACGGCGACCTGGAAGCCGATCTCGTCCGCCAGGTCGTTGAGGAACTCCCAGTCCGTCCTGCCCGCCTGGAGGACGTATGGGGGAACGTCCAGCGAATCCTTGATCGGCCCAAGGTCCAGGCCCAACCCCGACGCGATGGCCTGCGCGATGTCCGAGTACTTCTGCTGGCGGAACACGACGGACTTCCGGCCCTGCATGAGGCGATGGCCCTTGTCGTACCCCCGGACAACCAGGGTGGGAGCCTTCGTCTCGCGGTACTCGCCTTCGAGTGCCGTGATCTCGCCGGTGATGAGGCGCGACGGCGCAGTCTCGCCGAGTGCGCTCCCGGAGATCACGACCGTGGCGCCCACCTTGACGTGCGCCTGCTCCGCGATGTCCTTGGGCGGCGTCTCCTGGAGCGCGATCTCGAACGTGTCGGGCAGCAGGAGGTGGTCGTCGACGATGACGTGGAGCACGCTGGACACCACGGACGGATCGAGCGGCTGGCCGTCGATCTCGATGCGAACGGAGGTGGCGACCTGGCTCTCGGGCATCGCTCAGGCGTCCCGGCTGGCGAGCTGCTTCGCCTCGACGAGGGAGGGCACGAGGACCCGTGTCCCCGGCGCGACGCGCAGGGGGTCATCGATGGCGTTGAAGGCGGCGATCCCGCGCCAGAGGTTCGGGTCGCCGTACTCGCGGTAGGCGATCCCGGCCAGGCTGTCGCCGTCGTCGAGCACGTGGCTGCGGCGGCTCTCGCGGGACCCCGATGTCGGGTTCTGGGCCGGCGTCTCCTCCGGCACCTCCTCGAGGCTGAGCGTGCAGCTGGCCCGGATCGGCGTGCCATCAGGCTTGAACAGGACGTACTTCGCCGAGACGGACTTCAGGAAGCACCGGAAGCCCTGGAAGACGTTGCTGGCGCCCCACTCGAAGTTGAGGATCGGGGGCTGGGGCGCGCTGGCCATCGACTTCTTGGTCGGCTTGGTCCAGTTCATCAGCCCCTTCACGCTCGCGGTGATGTCCGCGTCGGGGCTGTCCCAGGCATCGAACCAGATCTCCATCTGGACGCTCTGCGGCCCCGCCCCGTGGTATTCGGGCTTGCTCGACG
>JADGQG010000081.1 GCA_017882025.1 Chloroflexota bacterium | reverse complement strand
GCCGACGACGGTGCCACGCACCGGGTCCGGGTCGTCCTGGGCTAGTTGCCGATTTGGGCCCTGGGCCCGCAATGCAGCCCTGCCAGACGGTCATTGACCGTAGCGGTCCCGATCCGAACGAACCCGTGGTGACGGGTCTCGGGGCGTCGTCGCCTCTGCGAATCGGACGATCGCGAGAATCCCGACCACAAGGCAGCAGACCGGGGTCTGGCGTAACGACGGCCTTCGGCCCCACCGACCGCGATGTTCAGGTTGAGCCGCGACCCGAGAAGGTGGCTCAAGTCGCCCGGCGAGATCCTGGCCGAGGCCGCCTCTACGACGCAAGCGTCATCGGCCGGCCATGGGGCGACCGCTAGTGGACGGCCGCCCCGACGAGGCTGCCGAGACCAAAGGTGATCGCGGCCGCCGCGAGACCGAGGGCGACCTGGCGCGCGCCCGATCGGAGCGCGCTCGCGCCGGTCACGATCGTGATCGCGGCGCCGACCGCCATGAGCGCCACCACGCTGACCACGACCGACCCGACGATCGCCGGCAGGCCGCTCGCGACCAGGAAGGGAAGGATTGGCACGCTCGCGCCCAGGGCGAACAGGCAGAATGACGTGCCGGCCGCAACCCAGGCGGAACCGCCGAGCGCATCCGGGTCGATGCCGAGTTCCTCCCGCGCCAGCGTATCGAGCGCACGGCCCGCGTCGCCGGCCACGATCGAGTGGGCCGTCGCCCGGGCCTGCTCGGCCGAGAGGCCCTTGGCCTGGTAGATGAGGGCCAGCTCCTCCTCTTCCTCCTGCGGAACCTGGACGAGCTCCTCGCGCTCGACCGCGATCTGGTGGGCGTACAGCTCGCGCGCACTCTGGACCGACAACCACTCACCGATCGCCATCGAGAGCGCGCCGGCGAGGAGGCCCGCGAAGCCCGCGACAAGGACCGCGGCACCGCCGCCCGACGCGCCGGCGACGCCCATCGAGAGGCTGAGGTTCGAGACCAGCCCGTCGTTGGCGCCGAGGACCGCGGCGCGCAGGGCGTTGCCCCCGCTCATCCGGTGGCGCCCTTCGATCCGTGCCACGGTGCCGCCCTCGAGGCCGCCCCCGTGGGCCAGCTCGCGCAGGAGCCGGGCGTGCGACCGCTCGTCGGCCGGCATGCTCGACGTGGCCTCCGGCTGCGCGTCGTACATCAGCTGGTCGGTCGATTCCTTCTCGGCGATCGAGGCGACGACCGCCGCCGGGCCGAATCGCCGGGCGATCCACATGAGGATCCTGGTGCGCCAGGATGGTCCAAGCGGCAGAGTGGCGATGCCCGCGGCCTCCAGCCGCTCGCGCCAGACTCCGCCGTGGCGGGTCTCGGTCTCCGCGAGCCGGCGGTACAGCTCCCGGAGGGCCGGGTCCTTCTCTGCGGCCGCCATCACCTCGTAGATTGCCGCCCCGTCAATCTCGCCCTGCAGGTTCGTCCGGTAGCGGGCGATGTCCGCCGCGCCCGGCGGCGCATCCGGTCCGTTGTTGCGCATCAGTGCAGCCTACACGCTGGTCGGGCGCGGCCGGCTCGACGCGGTGGCATCCTCGAACGAGCCGCGTCCGGCTCGTCCCACGTCCCCCGGTACGGGACGATCCGCGTCCCCGCTCCGGTCGCCGATCGAACGCGGGTCAGGCTGGGCGTTCGCCCGGTGCCGCGCCGGCGACCGTCGCCGGCGAGCGCCGTGGGCCCGCGATCCACAACGCCACCGACCAGAGCCCCAGCGCGGCGATGACGACCGGGATGAGCGGGAGATACGAGCCGGTGGTGTCGAAGGCGATCGCGCCCACGTATACCGCCAGCGTGCCGCCAACCGGGTAGGCCACTCCGAGCAGCCCGAAGATCGACCCGAAGTTCGGCCCGCCGAATACGTCACCGAATGCCGCCGACCGGACGGCGATCGTCGCGCCGGTCCCGATGCCGTGGAGGATGACGCCGGCAATCGCCAGCCCCGGCGCGGAGGCCACGAGCCCGAGGGCCGCCACGACCCCTCCGGCGACCGCGACTGCGGCGACGACACCCACGATCCGCCGGCCGAGTCGATCGGAGAGCCCGCCCCCGACAATCTGGCCGCCGACGTACGCCAGCGACTGGAGCCCCAGCGCTGCGGCTGCCCACTCGGCGCCGAGGCCACTCTTGACCGCGCTCGGGATGAACGCCTGGAGGAGGCCCTCGTCGAAGACGCCAATCGCCGCGGCGCCGGCAAAGAGGAGCCAGAACCGCCGGGTGCGGACGACGCGCCGCACGCTGTGCGCGTGCTCGCCGCTGCCGATCGGGAGCACCTCGTGCGCCGCGGAGACGGCGCCGGGGGCCGATGGCTCGTGCAGGCCCGAGGCGCGAGCCGCGAGACCGGCCTCCGTCGAGCGCGTGCTGGGCCGGCCCGCGCTGAGCGGCTCGCCGACCGCGAGGGGCCGATGCTCGGCGGTCATCGACACCGGCGCAGGCGCCGACGACGGTGCCCGAGCCGGGGCGGCGCCGCGCACGTCGGAGGGCGCCGAGGTGCGGCGCCGGTCGGGGCGGCGGGCCGGCACGACGATCGCGGGCCCGCTGGTCATCAGCCAGACGAACGCGACGCCCACCAGGCAGGTCGCCAGGAAGACGAGGGACGCCGACCGCCAGCCGGCCGTCTGGATCAGTCCGCCGGCGATGGGCAGGGCGATCGCGACCCCGATCCCCGGGCCGGCGTAGGCGATCCCCAGCGCGAGGCCCGACATTCCGGCATATCGCCGGGCGATCGCGGTGGAGGTCCCGATGAACGAGAGTTGCAGCCCGAGCGCCATGAAGACCGCGTAGGCGAGGATCACGAGCGAGATGTCGCGCGCGAGGTAGACCGCCAGCCAGCCCGCGGCAAGGAGGACCATCGACGCCGTCAGGAGGTCGCGGTCGGCCCATTCGTCGTAGGCCCGGCCCAGGAGCGGGCTCGCGACGGCCGTGACAACGAGGAACATGGTCCAGGGCGTCACGGCGAGGGTCCGGCTGATCCCGAACTCCTCCGCGAACGCGACCGAGATCGCCGGGAACGTGTACAGGCCGCCGTAGGCGATCGCGCCCACGGTGAACGCGCCGACGAGCGGCAGCGAGAGTCTGGTCGCGCGTCGCGCGATCGGGAGTGCCACGGCCGCCATCCTACGGGACCGGTGACGCGAGCGGCCGGGCCGGGACGACGCGGCCCCTTCGGTAGGTCCAGGCGAACCTATACTCCCGCCAGCGGCAGGACGAGGGCACTCCCCGATGTCTGATGCTCATGGTGGACCCGGCAATCCGGGCGCGCAGGCGCTGAGGGGTTGCCCGGCGTGTGGAGCGAGGCTCCCGGCGGACGCGCGGTTCTGCCCTTCGTGCGGTCGGTCGGTCGAGCCCGAGCCGAGCGACGAACGGCGCCCGGTCACGATCCTCTTCCTCGACATCGTGGGCTCGACCGCCATCGCCGAGCGCCTCGACGCCGAGGACTGGAAGGCCGTGGTCAATCCGGCGCTGACCCGGTTCACGGCGATCGTCGAGCGGCACGGAGGCCGCGTTGCGCAGCTCCTGGGCGATGGACTCCTCGCGTTCTTCGGGGCGCCGGTCGCCCACGAGGACGACGCGGTGCGCGCGGTCCGGGCGGGACTCGACCTGGTCGATGCCGCCCGCGAGCTGGGCAGCCGGTCGATCGGGAACCGGGAGGTCCGCCTGGACGTCCGCGTCGGGATCAACACCGGCGACGTCGTCGTCGGAGCGGTGGGCGGCGAAGGTCGCCAGGAGTACCTCGCCGTCGGCGATGCGGTGAACGTCGCGGCGCGCCTCCAGTCCGTCGCCCCGGCCATGGGGATCCTGATCTCCGCCGAGACGCATCGCCTCGTGGCGGCCGAGGTCGAGGGCCACCCGGTCGGGCCGCTCCCGCTCAAGGGCAAGACCGAACCCGTCACCGGGTACGAGGTCGTGGCAATTCACGCGGTCGGGGGACACGGGCGCCGGGTGCGCGAAGGCGCACCGCTTGTCGGGCGAGAGCGAGAGCTGGCAGGTCTGACCGCCCTTGGGGAGAGGCTGCACGCTGGCGTAGGAAGCGTCGCGTGGATCGTCGGTGAGCCCGGGCTCGGGAAGACTCGCCTCCTGCTCGAGTGGCGGCGGACACTCGAGGGCCCGGAGCGCGACCTTCCCAACGTTCGCTGGGTCGAGGCGAGCTGCCCGACGATCGACCCCGAGCTCCCGTACCACCTGGCCCGTGAATGTCTGCGCACCCTCCTGGGCATCGCCGGTGATTGGGATCTCGCGCGGATGCGGCGGGAGGTCGTGTCGGCGGCAGCGCGGCTGGCCGACCTCGAGGACGCCGTCCCCCTGCTTGCACGGCTGCTGGACCTGCCACCGACGCCGGGAGACGAGGCGGCACTCGCCGGCCTCGATGGCCGTGCCATCCAGCGCCGCCTGGTGCGCACGTTCCGAACGGTGGTCGAGGAGGCGACGTCGGACCGACCACTCGTCCTGATTGCGGAGGACGTCCACTGGATCGATCCGTCGAGTGCCGAGATTGTCGCCGGCCTCCTGCCGGCGGTCTCGTCGCGACCACTGATCGTGTGCCTGACGAAGCGACCCACGGGAGGGCCCGGCGTCGACGAGCTGCAGCGCGCGATCGCCGAGCTCCCCGCCGAGGCGCGGCTCGAGCTCGCGCTCCGGCCCCTCGACCCGCACGGCGAGCGGCGCCTGGCTGCCGATCTCCTCGGAACCGACAACGTGCCCGAGTCCGTTCGCCTCCTGGTCCTGGATCGCTGCGACGGAAACCCGCTCTTCGTGGAGCAGCTCGTCGGGACGCTCCTCGAACGCCGGCTCCTGCGCCGCGAGGACGGCGCCTGGTGGGTCGACCCGCGCGCGACCGACACGATCCCGCCGGACCTTCAGGGCCTCCTGCTGGCGCGCCTCGACGCGCTGCCGCGGGGCGTGCACAGGCTGGCCATGATCAGCTCGGTGATCGGACGCGACGCGCCCCTTGACCTGCTTCGCGCCGTGGCACTCGAGGCCGGCGAATTCGGGGCCGCATCGATAGTGGGCGAGCGCATCGAGGAAGGCGGCGTTCTCGAGCGAACCGGGCCCGACGGCGGGGTCCTCGCGTTCCGGCATGCGCTCATCCACGAGGCCGCCTATTCGTCTCTCGTCCGCGCCGACCGACGTCGGATCCACCGGATCGTCGGGCGCCGCCTCGAGCAGGCGGCGGAACAGGCCGGGCGCCTTGGCGAGACGGCGGCCACCCTGGCCCATCACTTCGGCCGGGCCGAGGATCACGAGCCGACGATCCGGTACGCCCGGATCGCGGCCGAACGAGCGGCCGCGTCATATGCCAACGGGGAGGCGCTCGCCCTCTACGAAACCGCGATCACGGCGGCGCGGGGGCGTCTCGGCGCCGGCCCGCACGACGCCGGCAATCGCGATGCCCGAATCGACCTGGCGCGGCTGCTTGAGGCCCGGTGCGCAATCCTCGAACTCGTCGGACGAGTCGACGAGACAGGGGCGGCGTATTCGGAGGCGCTGGGAATCGTCCCTGCCGATCATCCCGTCTGGCGAGCCCGGCTCGAGACGCACATCGGCAGCGCGGATGTAGACCGGGGACGCTTGGCCGAGGCGCAGGCGCACTACCTCGCAGCCGAGGCGACGCTGGGAGAGCGTCCGTCCGACGACGACCCCGACTGGTGGCGGACCTGGATCGATATCCGGGGCAAGCGCGTGGACCGAGCCTACTGGCTGGCCGAGACGAACGAGATGGAAGAGCTGATCGCGTCCCTCCAGGAACCGATCCGTCTCTGCGGGACGCCATCGCAGCGGGCTGCATACCACGACCTGATGGCCTCGTACCTCCAGCGCCGCGACAGGTACGTTCCGTCCCAGGAGGTCCTCGCCCACAAGCTGGCCTCGGCCGCGGCGACGGCCGAGCTCGGGGACCGGCGCTCGATGGCCTGGGCGCGCTTCACGCTCGGATTCACCTGCGCGTGGAACCTCGACTTCGATGACGCGGAGCGAGAGCTCAAGGCGGCGCTCGCAGAAGCCGAGCGGATCGGGGACGCCCTGCTTGAGGCTCGCTCGATGACGTATCTCTCCGTTGTCCTGCGACGAAAGGGCCGGCTCGCCGAGACGCTGCGGCTGGTGGAACGGACGATGGCGGCCAGCCGTCCGCTCGGGGTCTATCAGTACGTCGCCATCGCACTCGCAAACCGGGCCTGGGCCCAGCTCCGTTCGGGCGACGTCGCAGCGGCCCGCCGTGACGCCGAGACGGCCGAGCGCACGTGGCCCGCCGAGCTGTCGTATCCGTTCCGCTGGCTCGACCTGTGGCCCCTGATCGCGGTCGATATCGCCGAGGGCCGCCCGGAGGATGCCCTGCCGCGATGTCGCGCCCTCCTCGACCCCTCCCAGCAGCCGCCCGCGGCGCCGGTCGCCGAGGCGCTGACCAGCGTCCTGGAGGCGGCCGATCATCCGCGGGAGCTCGCGGCGGCCCTCCAGCTCGCGCTCGAGCGGGCACGGGAGAACGCCTACCTGTGATCGCGCCGCTCCCGATCCCGACTTCGTCCCGACCCCGTGACACGCGCGGTCCGCAACCGACTCTGGTCGTCGGTGCCGCCGGCAGGGCCGGTGGGCGGATCGCCCGCCTCCTGCTGTCCCGCGGCGGGCGGGTGAGGATCCTGGCCAGGCCCGGGAGAAACGTCGACGACCTGGTGGCGGCCAGCGCGGATCACCCGCATCGGGGCCGGAACGTGATCCGGCGGTCCGGGCGCCAGGCGGGCACGTCGCGAGCCGCACCGTTGCCGGCCTCGGGACACGCCGTGGCGCGCTCGCGGCAGGCCGGGTATGCTCGCCCCGTGAGCAGCCGCGTTTCGCAGATTGGACCCCGATGCTCCTGTCGCCGGCGGGTGCCGGTGCAGGGTGCTCGCGCGGTCGGCTGCTGACCGCCGGACACACCCCTACCGGGACTCGCGACTCCTTCTGCCCCACGAGCGGCGCATGCCGTCGCTCGCCGGCCCGCGTTCCCCGGAGGTCCCCATCCGTGTCCAGCGTCCTCAACCCACCCGCCCGCCAGGTCGACCCACGCGGTCAGCGCTTCGGCGCCGGCGACTTGCGGTAGGCGGGCCAACCCCCCCGGAGTCGATGCCCATGAGCCAGCCGCACGACCGTGTCCATGCCTTTGCCGCGCTCCTTGCCGAGGAGCGACTGGCCGGTGATCGCGGATTCCCGCTCAAGCGCGACGTCGCCGTCTTTGTCGACGAGCTGCTGGGGATCCTCTTCGGACAGCTCTCGGAGGGCGCGGCCGGCACTGCCGACGAGCTGCAGGCCCGGCTCACGCTGGCCGTGCGCGATCTTCGCCATCTCGTGGCGCCGCTGGTGGAGCCGGGCGAGGCCGACCGGATCGTCGACGCGTTCGCCGCCACCATGCCCGCCATCCACGACCGGCTCCAGCAGGATGCGCAGGCGATCGTGGAGGGTGACCCCGCCGCCGAGAGCCTCGACGAGGTGATCGCGGCGTACCCGGGCTTTCTCGCGATCGCAATCCACCGGATCGCCCACGAGCTGTGCGGCCTGGGGGTCCGGATCCTGCCGCGTCTCCTGGCCGAGGTGGCTCACACCCGGACCGGGATCGACATCCACCCGGGGGCGACGATCGGCCGATCGTTCTGCATCGATCACGGGACCGGGATCGTGATCGGCGAGACGGCGGTCATCGGCAACGACGTCAAGCTCTACCAGGGCGTCACGCTCGGTGCGCTCTCCGTCGCGAAGAGCGCCGCCGGTACGAAACGCCACCCGACTATCGAGGACCGCGCCGTTCTCTACGCGAACGCGACAGTCCTCGGCGGCGACACCGTGATCGGCCATGACAGCGTGGTCGGCGGGAACGTCTTCCTGACCGGCAGCCTGCCACCCGATTCCGTCGTGTACCAGACCAGCCAGGTCCGCGTCCGTCGCGTCCGCGATGGGTTCGAGGACTCCGACTTCGTCATCTGAAGGAGACCACCCAATGAAGGCAGACTCAATCCTCGCCACGATCGGTGAGACGCCCCACTTGCGGGTCAACCACCTCTTCGACCCCCGCGTGGAGGTCTGGGTGAAGCTCGAGCGCGCCAACCCGGGGGGAAGCATCAAGGACCGAATCGCGCTCTCGATGATCGAGGACGCCGAGGCCCGCGGGATCCTGGGCCCGGGCTCGGTGGTCGTGGAGCCCACCTCGGGCAACACCGGGATTGGCCTCGCCCTGGTCTGCGCGGTCAAGGGCTACCGGCTGATCCTGTGCATGCCCGAATCGTTCTCCATCGAGCGCCGCAAGCTGATGACGGGCTACGGCGCCGAGCTGGAG
>JADGQG010000080.1 GCA_017882025.1 Chloroflexota bacterium | reverse complement strand
CGTGGTGCACGATGGATTCGCACGGGACGTCGTCAGGCCCCGCACGGGAGGTCCGCCAACCCGTGGCACCGCCGGACCCAACCGCGCGTCGCGCGCTGAGGCACCCTGCCACCATGCCCTCCGCTCGTCCGGCTGCCGCCTTCGCGATCCGCCTGCAGGCCTGGCTGCCGATCGCCGTGCTTGCGTCGGGCGCAGCGATCCCCATGCTGCGCCCCGTGGTCCTCGCCGTCCTGGCGGCCATGGCAATCGCGACGACGGTCCGCGGACACGCTCGCACCCCGACGGGACGTGCATGGCTCGCCACGCTGCCGGCAGCTGTCGGGTTGACGTGGGCGGGCCTCGCCGGGACGCCGATGCCGCTCCCCGATGCGCTCCATTGCACGGACCTTCTCTCCCCGCCGACCGTGACACGCGTCGTCCAGGCGATCCTCGTGCTGGGCACGCTCGTGCTCGTCGTTCCGCTCGCGGGCGATCGGGCGGCCCTGCGGATCCGACGACCGACGGATCGGTGCGTGACGGCGCTCGCGCTCGTTGCCCCGCTCGTCCTGGTGCCCGGCGCGCTCTGGATCGGGCCGCTGCTGGCCAGACCGTTCTTCGGCGACGTCGGCCTCGCCACGGGCGACCTTCGCGCGCTCATCCCCGCCGTCGTGTTTGCCGTCGCCAACGCGGCCCTCGAGGAGACCGAATTTCGAGGCGCCCTGCTGGGCTGGTCGACGCCGGCCCTCGGCCTCGCCGGGGCGGTGCTCGGCCAGGCGGCGATCTTCGGCTTCGCCCACCTCGGCGCGGATGTCACCGGCGCGGCGCCGCTCCTCTGGCTGGGGATGGTCACGAGCGGGGTGGTCGCCGGCCTCGTCGCCGTGCGGTCGCGCTCCCTGCTGCTCCCGTTCACGGTTCACCTGGCGCTGGACGTGCCGCTCTTCTACGCATACGCCTGCCGGGTGGCGACGTGAGCGACGATCGACGTGCTCCCACGGGAGGGCGCTCTGCGGTGCGCGGGCCCTCCGCGGCGCACGACCTCGAGCTGACCTGGCCCGGCAAGTACGCGGCCGACGGATCGCGGACCCGGCCGAACGGCGGCGTCGAGCCGCTTCGCGTCATCGAGCGATTCCCGGGACTGGCCGGCGCATTCGGGAACCGGCTGGTCGCCGGCGACAACCTGCGGACCCTGCCGGCACTCCTGGCCGAGCTCGCCGGCCGGGTTGACCTCGTCTACCTGGATCCGCCGTTCGGCACCGGGGACGCCTTCCACCTGCAAAGGCGCATGGGTAGGATGTCCGGCGCGGGCGCGGGCGCAGGCGCTGCCAACCGAGCAGACGGGCCCGACGCCGGGACCCGTCGCGGGCCGGCGGCATACGCGGACCAGCAGCCGGGCGGGCTCGGCGGCTTCATCGCCATGCTCGCGCCGCGGCTGGAGCTGATCCGCGAGCTCCTGTCGCCGACGGGGTCGTTCTACCTCCACCTGGATGCGCGAACCGTCCACGCTGTGAAGCTGCTCTGCGACGAGATCTTCGGGGCGGCCAACTTCCGCAATCACCTCGTCTGGGTCTACGCCGGCCGCGAGCTCGCCCGCCGGCGCTACAACGCCAAGCACGACGACATCCTCTTCTACACGCGCGGCCGAACCTGGACCTTCCATCCCGAACGAATCCTGGAGCCGCTCCGCGAAAGCTCACGCCGCGCCCTGTCCCGGCACGTCGACGAGGACGGACGCCCCTACGTCATCCGGTATCGCGACGGCGGTGGCTTCGCCGGCCGCGACCAGCCTGGCCGAACGTATCGCCAGCTCGTGCCGGCCGGGACGCTGCCGCGCGACTGGTTCACGGCCGACTACGCTCGGAAGTCGCAGCGAACCGGCTACCCGACGCAGAAGCCGGAGGCACTCCTGGCGCGGCTCATCGCCGCCTCCAGCGAGCCGGGCGACCTGGTCGCAGACCTCTTCGCCGGCTCCGGGACGACGCCCGTCGTGGCGGCGATCATGGCCCGGCGGTGGCTCGCAGGGGACGCCAGCCCGGCCGCCATCGCCGCGATGCGGCGGCGGCTCCTGGCCACGCCCGAGGCAAGCGGCGGCTTCGAGGTGGCCGCGCTCGCGGACGCCATGCCGCCGGCCGCGACGCTCGATCTTGTCATCCGGCCGGTCCCAGCCACGGAACCCGGCGATCCCAGCCGCGTTCGCATCACGGGCTCGGCCGACGATCTCCAGGCCGTCGTCGCGTGGGCGATCGGCACCCGGGAGGGCGAGCCCGGCGGCCCGTTCGTCGCCGCCACCACCGCCACGCGCGATGCCTGGACCGGCGAGCTGACGACCGACCTCCCGACGGACCTCCCGGCCGGGCCCGCGACGGAGCTCCCATTCGGCAGCGCGGACCCCGTGCGCATCGGCCGCGCGTGGACCGCCTCCGGCACCGCGACTGACGTGTCCATCGCCCGGTAGGTGGGCCGGCGCCGGTCGCTCGCCGAGCGGAACCGGCTGGCGGTGGCGTCCCGAGGCCGAGACCCGCCTGCACGACGTCCAGGCGTTGCTCCGACGGATTGCCGCCAAGCGCGACGGGACGGTGCAGTCAGGAACGGGGCCCGCATGGAACCGTGCACGGCAGGAAACGGGGCACGCCGGCTCACGCAGAGATCGCGCTGGACGTGCGCGGGCCGGGACGGGCGCGCCACGATCCCTTCTGGCTCCCGGCAGGCCGGATCGGGCCGCTCAGGGAGCCGGGCGAGCCTTCTCGCGGGAGCCGGTGAGCGTGTGGACGGGCGCGCGCAGGTCAAGCGGTCCCATGGCCGGGAGGGGACGCGGTGCCGACAGCGACCCCGGCGCTGACCGCGACGCCGGAGCGGGCCGCGACGCTCGCTCGCGCGAGGCCGTGATGCCGGTCACGATCCGGTAACCGGTCAGGAAGACGACGAGTGCGGTCGCCCCGACATAGCTCCACCAGGCCCACGCGGTGCCGCTGTCGCTTCCGGACATGATCCCGTGCGCGGTCGCGCCGACGAACGAGATGAACGTCAGGTAGTGGAGGAGACGCCACGTCCTTTGCCCGATCCGCCGCCGGAGGTAGAAGCTCGCGATCACCACGCCCACGACGTAGAGCGTCAGCTGGCCGACGCCGACCCAGAGCGGCCGGTAGGGCGCGACGAAAGGGACGAGCATGTCACCGAGCGAGAACGGCACCGTCGCGTCGAGGCCGAGCAGGACGGCGTGGACGCCGGCGAGCCCGAAGCCGATCGCCGCGAGGTCCTGGTGCAGCGCGAACGACACGGGTCGATGGGCGACCGCGTCGAGGATCTTCGTGGAGAGCAGCAACCCGTAGACGACGGACCCGGTGATCGCGAAATACGAGAGGAACGCGACGAGGCGGGTCGCCACCCACGGCAGCCGACTCGGGGCAACTTGCGCAAGGTCCGCCAGCGCGGTCACCGCGCGCGGGCCCGTGGCCCCCACGATGACGCCGACCGCGACCATGAAGACCACCCAGACGGTGCCGAGCTGGAGTGGGGAGAGGCCGCGATACTTCATGCCAGCCACCGGGTCGTTCGTGGGACCGCGAGCACGCGGCCGTCGGATGCGAGCAGGATAGCGCCCAGGATCGGGGCTCGATCGAGCACGTTCAGCGCGGCGATGAGGCCGAGCACGACGGCGGTCTTCGCCCACGCCTCGGCGGCACGTGCGCTCCCGGCGAGCACGGTTGCCTGGACGACGTCCGTGGCGGCCGGACGACCGGTCCGCGGGTCGATGAGGTGGTGACGCTCGCCGTCCGGCCCGGCCCAGCGGTGGACGCTGATGCCGGACGTGGCGAGGCCGTAGTGCGCGCCCAGGGATGCCCCCGGCAGCACGAACACGGCGAGCTGCGCGCCCGCGGTCCGCGGGTCGGCCACGCCGACTTCCCAGGCGTCGCCCTCCGCGCTCCGGATGGCGATATCACCGTCGGCGTCGACCAGGGCGCCGGGATGTCGGTCGAGCAGCGCGAGGGCACGGTCGGCGATCCAGCCCTTGGCTACGCCGTCGAGGTCGAACGCGAGGCCGGGCTCGCGGTGGAGGTGGGCGCTTCGGTGCCGGGCGCGTTCGAGGCGCCAGGTCGGCCGCGACGCCGCACCGCTCGGGAGGCCGGGCACGCCCGCCGGCGCGAGCGCGGACCCGGAGCGTGTCGTCGACCCCATGTGCGCCGTCATCTCCGCCGCGAGGCGCTCGCGAAGGAGCGTGGCGTCCACGATCCCGCCCGTCAGGTCCGCGGCGTCGGCGGCCCACCGCAACGCGGCAGCCAGCGTGGGGCGGACAGGCACCACGCCGCTCGGATCCGCGTTTGCGCGCATCAGGTCGGAGGCCGGGTCGTGGCGGGTCAAGCGGCCGGCCCAGGCGCGGACCCTGGCCGCGACCCGCGCTGCGTCAAGTTCAGCGGCAACGAGGGCCGTGTCGTCTGCGACTGCCACGTGGATACCGAGCCCGCCGCCCATGGCCCGGGAGCGATGAACGGCTCGCGGATGCACGGCCGAAGGGGAGATCGGCGCGGCCGCCACGGCGGTCGCGCCGATCATGGCTTCGCGCCGGACTGGCGCGTCACGACGGGCGCCGGCGCCTGGAGCGGAGCCGGAGGCGTGACGACAGTCGCGAGCCCAGTGCCGGGATTCACCTGGCCGGGCTGCACGTAGACGTACTTGACTATGGTCTGAACCGAGCCGGGTGTTGCGGCGGTGCCGGTCGTCGGGGCGGCAGCGGCCGTCCCAGCCGGGATCGCCGCGCTCGCGATCGCGGCGAGCAACGCGGAGATCGTCGCGATCCCGCCGGCGGCAACCGCGAGCCGGGTGATTGTCGGGTCCGGCCGGCGTGGCGCCGGGCGCGCGACCGGCCGGCCGGCCGGTCGGGAGGGACCCGCATGCGCCGACGGAGCGACGGAACCGGCCGGGCGCTCCGAGGAGGACGCCGGCACCGCGACCGGGGCGGCGGCCACGGGCCGGGGGGTGGGGTCGGTTCGGATCGGCATCTCAGTCGTTTCCTTCCTTCTCGCTGCCCTCGGAGCCCCCGGACTGCCTGGTCACCACTGAGGACACGGCGTTCGGTACGGCAGCGACTGGGGCGGCCGTCGCGGATGGGAGCTGGACGTAGACCGTCTTGACCACGACCTGTTGTGCGGCAGGATCGGCCACGGCAAGTGTTGCGGGGGCCGCTGGCGCAGGAGGGCCGCCCAGCCCGAACAGGGCGACGGCGAACGACCCGGCGGTCGCAAGGGACGCCACCGCGATGCCGAGGCGGCTCACGCCTGCGGAGCGTCGCACGCCGGGAGTGTCGGTGGATGGAACGGACATGTGGAGCAGCTCCGTGGGGTTCGGCCCGGCGCAGGCGCTGGGCGGCAAGTGCGGGATGACGTGCCCAATCCTCGGACGACGCGGTGTAGGAGGCGTGTGGGCCGGATGTGCGTTCTCACAGGAATGCCGTTCGGCCGTTGACGCGGCCGCCGCGGACCCGGACGATGCCCCTGATGCGCATCCTGCTGGTCGAGGACGAACCGAAGATGGCGGAGTTGATCCGCCGCGTCCTGGTGGCCGAGCGACATGTCGTGGATCGTGCCGGCGACGCCGTCGGGGCGCTGAGCCTCGCCACCGCTGCCGGGTCGGTCCCGTACGACGTGCTCGTGCTCGACCGGATGCTGCCCGACCTCGACGGGCTGGACCTGCTGCGGATGCTCCGCACCCGCGGCATCCGGACGCCGGCGCTCATGCTCACGGCGCTCGGGGGCGTGGACGACCGGGTGGCCGGCCTCGATGCGGGCGCTGACGACTACCTCGCCAAGCCGTTCGCGTTCGCGGAGCTGCTCGCCCGGGTTCGGGCACTGGGCCGGCGCACGACGGCGCTGCCTGCGCCGCGGCTCGCGGCCGGGGACCTGGAGCTGGATGAGGAGCGCCACGTCGCGCGAGTGGGGGAGGGCAGCGTGGACCTCTCGGCCCGCGAGTTCGCGCTGCTGGCGTACCTGATCCGCAACGAGGGGCGGGTCGTGACGCGCCAGCAGGTCCTGGATGCCGTCTGGGGCGCGGAGCCGGACGTCTACTCGAACGTGGTCGATCTCTACGTCTCATACATCCGGAAGAAGCTGGCGGAGCTGGGCAGCACCACCCGCGTCCGGACCGTGCGCGGTGTCGGGTACGCCCTCCGGACGGACGCGTGACCGACCGCGCCCCCGCCGGCCGGCTCCTTGCCTCGACACGGCGACGGCTGGCGGTCATGACGCTCCTGCTGATCGGCGCGCTCGTCCTGGCCATCGGGGCGGCCACTGCGTTCATCGCGACCCGGGCGCTCGACCAGGACGTGGACCGCGCGCTCGAGCAGGCGGCGATCGCGGAGTCGCAGCGCCTGGCCGGTGAGCTGCCCACGGCCAGCGAGGGCGACGAGCGCCCCCCGGGGGACTCGGACACGTTCTTCCTCATCCTCGGCCCCAGTGGAGGCGTGGTCTCCAACCAGTCAGGAGTGCCGCGCCAGGGCTTGCCGGACGTGGCTGCCGTCGCGGCGGCACGGGCGACCGGCCGCGACCTCAGGACCGTCCAGGACGGTGCGGTCCCGATCCGCCTCCTGACGCTCCCGATCGGCGATGCCGCGGCCCCGGTGGGCTGGCTGGAGGCCGGGTTCGTGCTGACGGCTCACGAGCGTCAGTCGCGCACGCTGATCCTGGCGGTGACGCTGGTCGGGCTGGTGGGGCTCGCGGGCGCGGCGCTCGTGACGCTCTTCGTGACCGGCCGCGCCCTGGTCCCGATCCGCGCGGCGTTCGCCACCGAGCGGCGGTTCGTGGCCGACGCGTCGCACGAGATCCGGACGCCGGCCGCGATCATCCGGGCTTCTGCCGAGGTACTGGAACGGGAGGGTCTCGTCGTGGAGGAGGGCCGCCCGCTCGTCGCGGACATCGTGGCCGAGTCGGACCGGCTCGGCGGCCTGGTCGACGACCTGCTCGCGCTCGCCGCGTCGGAGCGCGGTTCGCTCGTCATCGAGCGGCGTCCCATCGACCTCGCGGCGATCGCACGCGACACGGTCCGACGGGCGGGCCCGCTTGCCGCGGAGCGCGGCATCGAGCTCGTCGGGCCGCCAGAGGACGGGACGGTCCTC
The DNA here is from genome assembly GCA_017882025.1 of Chloroflexota bacterium. Taxonomy (GTDB): domain Bacteria; phylum Chloroflexota; class Limnocylindria; order Limnocylindrales; family CSP1-4; genus CTSoil-043. The sequence goes on along the minus strand of JADGQG010000080.1, from coordinate 1,228 downwards.
CACGTGGTGGGCGACCCGGATCGGCTCGTCCAGCTGCTGCTCGTCCTCGTCGACAACGCATCCCGACACTCGCCGCCGGGCGGCCGTGTCACCGTGACGGCAGGGCCGGGCGGCGGGCGTACCGCCGCGGTGAGCGTTGACGACCGGGGCCCCGGCGTCCCAGCCGAGGCCCGCGAGGCGATCTTCGAGCCGTTCGCCCGGCTGCCCGGTTCCCGTACCCGCGCCGACGCGGGAAGCGGCCTGGGCCTCGCGATCGCGCGCCGCCTGGCGGAGCTCCACGACGGAACGCTGGCCGCGACGGAGGCACCGGGCGGCGGCGCCCGGTTCGTGTTGACGCTGCCGGCCGGAAGGTCGGGCGCAGCCGGGGCTGCGGGTGCGGGACCAGCGGCCGCAACCACCGACGGCCTCCCCTCTGCCGGCACCCCATCTACCGGCGCCCGTCCCGCGAAGACCGGGTAGGATCTGCGAAACAAACCGACTGGTCGGTCGGTTTTCGCAGCGGCAAGCGGAGCCGGAGATGGGCGACGAGAAGCGCGGTGGCGCGCAGGCCGACAGACGCGGCGGCATGCAGGCCGAGAAGAGCCGGACGCGGCGCGAGCAGATCCTCGACGCGGCGTTCAACACGTTCGCCCGGCGCGGTTACCGGGACACCGCGATGGACGAGATCGCGGCCGCTGCGGAGACGAGCAAGGGCGGCGTCTACTTCCATTTCGCCACGAAGGAGGCGATCTTCCGGGAGCTGATGCGCTCGACCGCGGACCGCCTTGCGGCGAAGGTGGATCGGGCCGTCGCCGCCGAGACCGACCCGATCGCAAAGGCCGACGCTGCACTCCGGACGGTCTTCGCCACATTTGCCGGGCACCGCACGATGGCCCGACTCCTCTTCCTCGACGCACTGGGCGCCGGCCGCGCCTTCAACGACGAGACGAACGCGCTCCACGAGCGCTTTGCCAGGATGATCGCCGGCTACCTGGACCAGGCGGTCGCGGAGGGCGCGATCCCGCCACTCGACGCGCAACTGACGGGCGTTGCCTGGTTCGGCGCGCTCAACGAGGTCGTCGCGCGGTGGCTGATGGCCGACGAGCCGGCGCGGCTGGAGGAAACGTACCCGCCGCTTCGCGCGCTCCTCCTGCGCAGCGCGGGCGTCCCGGAGGCCCGAATCGCCGAGCCGGGGCCCGCGAGGTGACGGTCGTCGAGGCGCCGGGAGCAGCCGGCTTCTCGGGCCGGA
>JADGQG010000079.1 GCA_017882025.1 Chloroflexota bacterium | reverse complement strand
AAGAAGGGCGACTTCGTCCTGACGGTCAATCCCGCCCTGACCGGCGGAGCGGACCTGCGAATCGTCGTCGAGGCGAAGGACCGGGCGATGTCCGGCCGCGCCATGCGCGAGGAGATCCGGGAAGCGAAGACGAACCGCGACGCCGTCATCGGGCTGGTTGTCTTCACGCCGGCCCACGCGCCCACGGGCATCGCCCCATTCGACCTCCGGGCGGGCGACGTCTACGCGGTCATCGACCCGGAATGCCCCGACCCGGCCGTCCTGGAGGCGGCGGTGCGGTTCGCTCGACTGCTGGCGATCGCCTCGCTCCGGGAGCGCGAGGTCGAGGTCGACGCGGAGGCCATCGGGGCGGCGCTGACCGGCATCCGCGAGCAGCTGGAGCAGGTCCGCGCCCTCAAGTCGACCCTGACGTCCGTGGTCAACAGCACGAAGGACGTCCAGACAGGCCTCGATCGGCTGCGGGACGCGATCCTGGCGCGCGTCGCCGAGGCGGAGGCCGAGCTCCGCGCGGCGGGATAGACGCGGGCTCCTGCCGGCCGGTCTGCGGCGGGCGCGCGTCGGCGGGGAGGCCCGGCTCGGTCACGCGCGAGCCAGCGGAGTCCCATCACATCCCGGAGCGGGTGGCGCATCGGCGGGGGCCGTCGCCGCTCGCTTCATGGGGGAACGCATCACCGGGGCGGCCTGTGGGTCGTCCCGGTGATGCCGCGTTCTTGATGCCCCGGTGAATGAGATGGCCAACAATGTTCCGGCGGCACGTGGCCGGCAACCCGCGCGGCCGCGCCGGCAACCCGCGCGCAGGCGGCGCAAACCCTCCGGGCCTCGCAGGTCGGGACGGACAGGGGCGAAGCGGCCCCCCAGAGTCGGGAAGTGCGGCCCCCGGCGGCGGCGCCGCCGCTTTCTATCATCGTCGTGGTGGGCCAACCCGGTCCCGCCCAACCTTTGTGACACAAGCGCCGGTGCACCCCGTCGGCGCGCTCCTTTCACTGCGAAATGGAGGGGGGCACATGCCCATCCCATACACCAAGCCACCGGCGCCAAGCGACGACAAGCGCTGGAAGATCGTCCAAACCCGCATGCGCCGCGGGGGCGACCGCCCGGCCGCGCTGATCGAGGCTCTCCACGCCGCCCAGGAGGCGTTCGGCTACCTGGACTCCGAAGCCCTCAACTTCGTCGGCGACACCCTGGGCGTCCCCCATTCGCGCGTCTACGGCGTCGCGACCTTCTACTCGTTCTTCACCCTGAAGCCGCAGGGTGAGCACACGTGCGTCGTGTGCACCGGGACCGCCTGCTACATCAACGGCGCGAAGGACATCCTTGCCGGCCTCGACCGTGCGCTCCACGTCAAGCCCAAGGAGACCACCGCCAACGGCAAGCTCTCGGTGCTGACCGCGCGTTGCCTTGGCGCGTGCAGCCTGGCGCCCGCTGTGATCGTCGACGGCAACGTCAAGGGCAAGGTGAACGTGGGCGAGCTCGTTGCCCAACTGGAGGCGATGTGAGCGAGATGCCTGCCGCGGCGCGGCCCACCCGACGCCGCGTGATCACGGAAGAAATCAACGACGAGGCGCCGCGCGCGTCGGCGTACGTGTGCGAGGCCGCCAGCTGCATGTCGGCGCAGGCCCACGACATCACCCTGCGCCTCGGCGAGCGTGCCGCCGAGGCCGGCCTGACCGACGTCATGATCAAGCGCGTCGGCTGCCTTGGCCTGTGTGCCGCCGGCCCGCTCGTCGAGATCGCCGAGACGGGCCAGCTCTTCGGGCACGTCAAGCCGGACGAGGTCGAGGGCATCGTGAAGGCCCTCAAGAAGGTCAAGCCGACCGACACGCGGCAGCCGCAGGGCCCCTTCTTCGAGAAGCAGCTCCGGGTGGCCACGGAGAACATGGGTCGGATCGACCCCGAAGACCTCGACGACTACATCGAGCGCGGCGGCTACGAGGCCCTCAAGCGGGTGCTCTCCGAGATGACCTCCACCACGGTCCGCGACGAGATCACCCGCAGCGGGTTGCGCGGCCGCGGCGGCGCGGGCTTCCCCACCGGCCTCAAGTGGACCACCGTCGCCAAGGCCCAGGGCACCCAGAAGTACGTCATCTGCAACGCCGACGAAGGCGACCCGGGCGCGTTCATGGACCGCAGCGTCCTCGAGAGCGACCCGTTCCGCATCCTCGAGGGCATGGCCATCGCGGCCTTCGCGGTCCACGCCACCGAGGGCTACATCTACTGCCGGGCGGAGTACCCGCTGGCGGTGGCCCGCCTCCGGACGGCCATCCGGCTGGCCCAGCGCGCCGGGTACCTGGGCGCCGGGATCGCGGAGACCTCGTTCAACTTCGACGTGCAGATCCGGCTTGGCGCCGGCGCCTTCGTGTGCGGCGAGGAGACCGCGCTGATCGCGTCCGTGGAGGGTCGCCGCGGCACGCCGCGGCCCCGGCCGCCGTACCCGGCGGTCCAGGGCCTGTGGGACTGCCCGACGCTCATCAACAACGTCGAGACGTTGGCCAGCGTGCCCACGATCCTGCGCAAGGGCCCGGAGTGGTACGCCGGGATCGGCGTCGGCAAGAGCAAAGGCACCAAGGTCTTCGCCCTGGCCGGTCGCATCGTGAACACCGGCCTCGTGGAGGTCCCGATGGGGATGACCCTCCGGGAGATCGTGTACGACATCGGCGGCGGGATCGTCGATGGCCGGCCGTTCAAGGCCGTCCAGACCGGCGGCCCGTCAGGCGGCTGCATCCCCGCCGAGTTCCTCGACATGTCGGTGAGCTACGAGTCGCTCATCGAGCTCGGCTCGTTCATGGGGTCCGGCGGCCTGATCGTGATGGACGACACGTCCTGCATGGTCGACGTCGCCAAGTACTTCCAGGACTTCTGCCGCGACGAGTCGTGCGGCAAGTGCGTCCCCTGCCGCGTGGGCACCACCCAGCTGTACATGCTCCTCGACCTGATCACCCGCGGCGAGGCGACGATGGAAGACCTCGCCCAGCTGGAACGCCTGGCCGGAATCATCCAGAGAACGGCGCTCTGCGGGCTCGGCCAGGGGGCGCCAAACCCGATCTTCAGCACGCTGCGCTACTTCCGGGACGAGTACCTCGCCCACATCGTGGACCGGGTCTGTCCCGCCGGCGTCTGCACGATCACTCCCGCGGAGGTGATGGCATGAGCACCGTCTTCACCTTCCGGATCGACGGCAAAGACGTCGCCGGTTCGGAAGGGCAGACCGTCATGGAGGTCGCGGAGGAGAACGGGATCGACATCCCGGCCCTTTGCCACCTCGAGGGGATCCACGATCGCGGCGCCTGCCGCCTGTGCATGGTCGAGATCGCGGGCTCACCAAAGCTCGCCGCGGCCTGCATGACCAAGATCACCGAGGGCATGGACGTCACGGCGCACTCCGAGCTCCTGCTGGAGTACCGCCGCACCGTCACCGAGATGATGTTCGTCGAGCGCAACCACGTCTGCGCGGTCTGCGTCGCGAACAACCACTGCGAGCTGCAGGACACGGCCGAGGAGCTGGGCCTCACCCATTTCGACCTGCCGCGGATCAGCCCCAAGGTCGACATCGACGCCAGTCACCGGCTGTTCGCAATCGACCACAACCGGTGCATCCTCTGCCTTCGCTGCGTTCGCGTCTGCGACGAGATCGAGGGCGCGCATACCTGGGACATCATGCATCGCGGCCTGGAGACCCGGGTCCAGACGGACATGGGGATCCCGTGGGGCGAATCCACGACCTGCACCAGCTGCGGGAAGTGCGTCCAGGTCTGCCCGACCGGGGCCCTCTTCGAGAAGGGCCGGGCGGTCGCCCGCGGCAGCAAGACCCGCCGCCCGTTCCTTCCGTGGATGAAGGTCGTTGCCGAGGAGCGCGGGCTGTGAGCAAGCCGCGTGTCGCCACGGTCTGGCTCGACGGCTGCTCGGGCTGCCACATGTCCCTCATCGACATGGACGAGCGCATCCTCGACATCTTCGAGCGGGCCGACCTCGTCTACAGCCCCCTCGTCGACTTCAAGGACTACCCGGAAGACGTCGACGTCTGCCTCGTGGAGGGCGCCGTCTCCAGCGAGGAGGACCTCCACAAGATCAAGATGGTCCGGGAGCGCACGAAGACGCTCGTCTCCTTCGGCGATTGCGCGGTGACCTCCAATGTCCCGGGCATGCGCAACCCGATCGGGGTCGCGCCGCTCCTGGACCGGGCCTACCGGGAGAACGTCACGCTCAACCCGCAGATTCCATCGGAGATCGTGCCGAAGCTCCTTCCGGCCTCGACGCCGGTCCACCGGGTGGTGAAGGTCGACGTCTTCCTGCCGGGCTGCCCGCCGTCTGCAGACCTGATCTACACCATGCTCGATGACCTGCTGGCCGGTCGCGTCCCCGACGTCGCCGGATCCCGGTTCGGGCGCTGACGGGGGACCCAACATGAGCCGAACCATCGTCATCGATCCGGTCACCCGGATCGAGGGCCACTCCAAGATCACCATCCAGCTCGACGACCGCGGCGAGGTCGTCGACGCCCGCTTCCACGTCACCCAGTTCCGCGGGTTCGAACGCATCACCCAGGGTCGCCCGGTCCACGAGATGCCCGCGCTCATGGCCCGCATCTGCGGGATCTGCCCCGTCAGCCACCTCATCGCGTCGGCCAAGGCGGTCGACGACATCCTGGCCGTCGAACCGCCCCCCACCGGTGTGGACCTGCGGCGGATCATCAACCTGGGCCAGATCGTCCAGTCGAACTCGCTGTCGTTCTTCCACCTCTCGTCGCCGGACCTCCTGTTCGGGTTCGACGCGGACCCGGCGGTTCGCAACATCCTTGGCGTGGCCCGGCAGAACCCCCAGCTCGCGAAGGACGGGATCGGGCTCCGGAAGTGGGGCCAGCAGATCATCGAATGGCTGGGCGGCAAGCGGATCCACCCGGAGGGGATCGTCCCGGGCGGCATGGCCACGCCGCTGACGGCCGAAGTCCGCGACCGGATCCTCGCCGGCGTCCCCGAGGCGATCGCCGCGGTCGAACGCGCTATCGCCTGGTACAAGACGGACATGCTGCGCTGGGAGGATGAAGCTGCCACCTTCGGCAACTTCCGCTCGGCGTTCATGAGCCTCGTCGACCGTGAAGGCAACGTCGACCATTACGGCGGCTGGCTCCGGGTCATCGACGCCGACGGCAAGTACCTTGCCGACCGGGTCGACCCGAAGCTCTTCAACGACTACATCGGCGAGGCGGTCGAGCCCTGGTCGTACCTCAAGTCGACCTACTGGAAGGCGATGGGGTACCCGGATGGCATCTACCGGGTCGGGCCGCTGGCCCGGGTCAACGTCGCCGAACGGATGGGAACCCCTCGCGCCGACGAGGAGCTCGAGAAGTTCCGCTGGCGGGTGGGCCGGGTCGCGGGCTCGTCGTTCCACTATCACTACGCGCGCCTGATCGACACGCTCCACTCCGTCGAGAAGATCGAGGAGCTCCTGCGGGGTCCCGACATCCTCTCGAAGCACGTCCGGTCCACCGCCGGCATCAACCGGAACGAGGGCATCGGGGTGTCCGAGGCGCCCCGCGGCACGCTCATGCACCACTACAAGGTGGACGACGACGGGATCGTGCTGTGGGCGAACCTGATCATCGCCACGGGCCACAACAACATGGCGATGAACCGGAGCGTCCTGCAGGTGGCCCGGCGCCACGTCAAGGGCGAGACGATCGCGGAGGGGATGCTCAACCGGGTCGAGGCGGTCATCCGCTGCTACGACCCGTGCCTGAGCTGCTCGACGCACGCGCTCGGTCAGATGGCGCTCCAGATCCAGCTGCTGGCGCCCGACGGAAAGGTGCTGGACGAGCTGTCCCGTTGAGCCACACTGCGCTTCGTTTGGACGCCCCCGGCGATGCCGCCGGGGGCGTCCTCGTCATCGGGTACGGCAACACGCTGCGCTCCGACGACGGGGTCGGCTGGCATGCCGCCGGCCTCCTCGCCGACGATCCCCGGCTTGCCGGCGTCGAGATCGTCGCGAGCCACCAGCTCACGCCCGAGCTCTCGCTCGACATGAGCCGGGCGTCCCTCGTGATCCTCGTCGACGCGAGCGCGGAGGGTCCACCCGGCGCGATCACCGTCCGGCGTTTGGAGGGCGACGACGTGGGGGCGGCGGGTGGCGGCGGGGGCGTGACGTCCCATCACGTCGGCCCCGGCGTGCTGCTCTCCCTTGCCCGCGACCTGTACGGGGCCGCGCCCGACGCGTTCGTGGTCAGCGTCGGCACCGCGACCATGGAGCTGGGCGAGGAGCTCTCCCCGCCGGTGGCCGCGGCGCTCCCCGCCATCGCGGACGCGGTCGTTGGCCTCGTCGCCGCGCATCGCCGATCGCCGGGATGACGTTCGCGGGGTCCCTTGCCCGACTGGCGTATCCTTCCCATCCCGGCCGCGGGAATGCGCGCCACGAGATGGCACGCACGGAGCGGTCGCCGACGAGGCACGTGACAGGACCATGGCGCGCTCGATGTGGCGGGGAGCCATCCAGTTCGGCCTGGTGACCATCCCCGTTCGGCTCTACCTCGCGACGGACTCGAAGGGGATCGCGTTCAACATGCTCCACGCGAGCTGCCTGAACCGGATCCAGATGAAGACGTACTGCCCGTTCCACGACGACGTGATCTCGCGCGGCGACACCGTCAAGGGCTTCGAGTACGCGAAGGACCAGTACGTGGTGATCACGGACGAGGACCTGGCCAGCGTCCCGCTCAAGACGGTCCGCTCGATCGAGATCGAGAAGTTCGTCCCGGCCCGGCCGGCTGAGGACGAGCCGGTCCGGTTCGTCAAGCAGGCCTATTACGTGGAGCCCGAGCCGATCGGCAAGAAGGCCTACGCGCTCCTTCGCGAGGTTCTCGCGGAACAGGGGCTCGCGGCGATCTGCAAGGTCGTGATCAAGGATCGCGAAGTGCTCGCGGCGCTCAACCCGCACGCGAACGCGATGGTCCTGGAAACGCTCCACTGGCCGGACGAGATCCGGGCGACCGACGAGCTGGACCTGCCAGCCGATGACGTCGAGATCAAGCCCGCCGAGCGGAAGATGGCGGCCCAGCTCATCTCGGCAATGACCGGCGAGTTCGACCCGACCGAGTATCGCGACGAATACCGCCAGGCCCTGGAGGCCGTGATCGAGGCCAAGGTCGAGGGACGCGCGATCGCCGAGCCCGAAAATGCGCCGGTCGGCGGCCAGCTGGTGGATCTCATGGCGGCCCTCGAGGCCAGCGTGAACGCGGCCCGCACGGCCCGGGCGAACCGCGACGAGGAGGCCGCGGCCGAGGAGGCCGTCGCGGGCCGAACAGCGGCGGCGGGCCGACGTCCCAGGAAGGTCGTGCCGGCCGTGGAGGACGCCGAGCAGGTCGAGGCCCCGGCGCGGAAGCTGGTCCGACGCAAGTCGGCCTGAGACTCCTCGGCCGCCTCGAGGGTGCAACCCGGCCCCGGCGGTCCGAGCGTTGGCGGACGCCGGCACGGCGGCCCACAATCCATCCATGACGCGCCGAACGACCGGTGAGCCGCTGCCGCTCCAGTTCGCGCCAGCTGCCTCGCGCCTCCCGGAGCGGATCGTCCCGATGCGCCCGACCGACGGCGAAGGCCCGTTCGACGACCCAGGCTACTTCTTCGAGCCCTGGTGGCCGGGGATCCGCGCGTTCGTGCTCGTGGAAGGTGGCGCGGTCCGCCTGCGGGCAGAGGCGCTGGGCGACCCCACCGGGGCCTTCCCGGAGCTCGCCGGTGTTGCGGAGCTCGTCCGCTCCGACAGGGTCGTGCTCGACGCGACCCTCATGGTGCTCGACGCGCGCGGCCGCCCAAGCCGAACGCTCCTTGAGCGGCGCCTCGCGAGCGAGGGCGGGAGGTGCGGCAGCGACAATCCGGGTGGACGTGCCGGGGGACGTGCCGGCACGAGCCGCGGGTCCGCCGCCCTCGTCGCGTCGGACCTCCTCTACCTCGAGGGCACGTCCCTCGCCGCCCTGCCCTTCGGCCAGCGTCGCGGCGAGCTGGCCGCATTGCTGAGGCCGTCGAGCTGGTGCCTGGCCGGGCGCGGGTTCATCGGGGACGGCACCACGGTCGCGACCGCCCTGGGCGCGCTCGGGTTCCGGGCACTCTCCGCACGTCGGCTGGACGCGCCACTCCGACCCGGGCCCGCCCGCGACGCCTGGTACCGCGTTCCGGTCGTCGCGGCGCCGCGGGAGCTGCCGCCGTTCCTCGCCGTCCTCCGGCGCCTGCCGCTCTGACCGGACCAGGGACGGGAAGCACGCACGTGTCGCTGGACCGCTACCGGCAGAAGCGCCACTTCGCCCGAACGCCCGAGCCCGCGCCCGGAGAG
>JADGQG010000251.1 GCA_017882025.1 Chloroflexota bacterium | reverse complement strand
CGTGGCCGCGGGCGACGGGGTCGACGCGGGCTCCGTCCGCGTCCTCGTCGTGCCGGCTGCCGAGGCCGACGCCGGGCGGCTCCGCTTCGACCAGCTGCTCCCGTCGGACGAGACGCTTGCGCGGGTCGCCGCCCGGCTCGACGAATGCCGGGTCGTCGGCACGCGCGTGCTGGTCGAGCCGCCGGCGTACCGGGGCATCACGATCGTGGCGCGCCTCCGGGCACGCCCCCGCGTCAACCCCACGCGCCTCCAGGACGAGGCGATGCGGGCCATCTACGGATACTTCCACCCGATCACGGGCGGCCCGGAGGGCACCGGCTGGCCGTTCGGCCGCCCTGTCCAGGTGGGCGAGGTCTACGCGGTGCTCCAGGGGCTGCGCGGGACGGAGCTTGTCGAGGACGTTCGTCTCTTCGGGGCAGACCCCGTGACCGGGCAGCGCGGCCAGGTGACCCAGCGCCTCGACCTCGAGCCGCATGCACTCGTCTTCAGCTACGAGCACCAGCTCCTCGTCGAGGGGGCGTAGGACCATGCGCGGGCACATTCCCGGGCTCCGTTCGCCGCACCCGCTCGGGGAGCACCTGCCGGGCGTCTACCGGGACGACGACATGACCCAGCGCCTGACCGCGGCGTTCGACGAGGTGCTGGCGGGTGTCGTGCAGGTGCTCGACTGCTTCCCGGCCTACCTCGATCCCGCGCTTGCGCCGGAGGACTTCCTCGAATGGCTGGGTGGGTGGACCGGCGCCGCGCTCGACGAGACCTGGCCCATCGAGCGGCGGCGGGCCTTCGTGGCGTCGGCCGTCGATCTCTTCAGGATCCGGGGCACCGTCGGCGGCCTGGCGGCGCACGTCGCGGTCTTCAGCGGCGGCGAGGTGGAGATCGCCGAGCCGGGCGCGACAGCCTGGTCGCACGATGCGGGCGGACCGATCCCGGCTGGAACCTCGCAGGATCTCTTCATCCGGGTTCGCGTCAAGGACCCGGCGAGCCTCTCCGCGTCGGGCCTGGAGGCGCTGGTCGCGACCGCGAAGCCGGCCCACGTGCCGCACCGGATCGAGATCGTCAAGGGGTGAGCCGCGCGCCCGCGCGACGCGGCCCGCTTGCTACGATGCGCGCACGTTCCGCCGGTCCGGTCGCGCGCGGCCGGGCCAACCGTCGGGGCGCGCCGCGAGCACGCGCGCAGGCTGGTTGTCGAGGGAGCGCCACGTGATCGTCTGCACCAAGTGCGGGTTCCAGAACGTTGCCGCGGACAGCTTCTGCGGATCGTGCGGCAGCTTCCTCGAATGGACCGGGTCGAAGGTGGCCGAGACGGCGCCCGAGCCGGTCGAGCCGGAACCCGAAGCGCCGCCACAGCCCGTCGAGCCCGAGCACCAGACCTTCGTCGGCCGCGTCCGCGATGCTGTCGGCCTGGGCGGCGCCGCGTCAGCACCGTCCGGGACCGGAGCGGAGCCGACCGGCGCGTCCTCGGTACAGCCCACCGAAGGCGCAACCCCGGGATCTCATGAGGCGGCGGACGCCGCGGCCCTGGCGGCATCCAAGGCGTCTGCTTCGGCGCCGACCGTACCGGTGATCGTCTCGGGTGCCCGTGTCTATCGGATGGCGGAGCCGGAACCCGAACCCGAGCCGTTGCCCGAACCCGAGCCGTTGCCCGAACCCGAGCCAGTCCTCGCGCCCGCTCCCGTGCCCGAGCCACTTCCGGAGCCGGAGCGCGTGCCCGAACCCGAGCCAGTCCTGGCGCCCGCTCCCGAACCGGAAGTCGCGGCACTCGAGCCGCAACCGTTGCCGGAACCCGAACCCGGACCGCCGGTGATTCGGTGGCCCGAGCCCGTGCCGGAGCCCGAGCCGATCGCGGCGCTGGTGTCCGCCCCGGCACCCGAGGCTGCACCCACGCCCCCGCCCGCGCCGGAGCCCGAGCCCGAATCGACCCCGACCCCCGTGGCGCAGCCCGAGCCGAGCGCCGCACCGGCGCCTCAGCCCGAGCCGATCGCGCCGATGGTGTCCGCCCCGGCACCCGAGGCCGCACCCGGGGCCGCTCCCGCGCCGTCGATCGTGGTCGAGCCGCCGCCCGAGCCGATGGCGGCACCGGCCACGATCCCCGAGCCGGTGCCTGATGTCGTGCCCGAGCCGGTACGCGATCCTGAGCCGACACCGACCACCACGCCCGTGGCCGAATCCGCACCCATCCCCGAACCGGGACCCGCGGCCGCGCCGGCCCCGGCAGCCACTCCGGTCGTGCCCGCTGCGCCGCGCATTCGACCCGCCCTGGGCGGCTCCGGAGGCACGATCCCGCGACCACGTCCGCTCTTCGAGGCAGCCCGTCCGACCCCTCCGCCGATCGTCGCCACCCAGCCCCCCGCCGAGCCGACGGCGGGCCTTCCGACAGCTCAGCCGCCGGCCGCTCGGCCCGTCGCCCCTCCCGCCCAGCCGCCCGCAGCCCGCCCGGTTCGCCAGGTCGCGCCGCCGGCACCGGTCGTGACTCCGGCCGTCCAGCCCGCGGCCGTCGTGCCGGCGCCGATGCCGGAGCAGCCCGCCTCCCGGCAGCCCGTCGCGGTTCGACCCGGCCCGGAACATGCCCGACAGGCGGCCCGCCAGGCGCAGGCCGAGACGCCGCCGGCAAACCCCGGCGATCTCATCTGCGGGAACTGCCGGATCGGCAACGATC
>JADGQG010000078.1 GCA_017882025.1 Chloroflexota bacterium | reverse complement strand
GTCGATCTTGATATGGGTAACGGGGAAACGCTCCAGGTAGGCCAGCGACGAGTATCCGGTCCCGAAGTCGTCGATGGCGATCTGAACGCCCAGGGCACGCCCACCGATGGAGAGGTCGTGCCACCGCCAGGGCCCAACCAGGCAGATGCCCCGTCGAGGCTGCCGGTCCGGACGGGGACGGGCAGCGTTCGGTGGTCGTGATCGTTCTGCGGGACCGATCTTGCGGCGCGTGCGGACGACGGCGGCGGGGATCATGCGCGATACCGGGACCTCGAGGCGTGGTCCTCGATCGGGGACCGTGAAACCCTGCCCACAGTGTTCGTCCCCCGGGAACCCGAACAGGCGCCATAGGTCCGCCTACCCGCATCCACTCGAGCCGCGCCGGCTTCCCTGAGGAGGTCCGTCGTCCCGGTCGCCATCGAGGTGGGCGCCCTGAGCCTCGCGAAGGTGTTGTCGAGGCCCAGGCCATCGACGACGGCGCGCTTCGATCCAGCGAAGCTCAGCCCGCCAGCGTCGGCCGGGTCATCTCCTCGGGCCTCACCCAGGCGTCGAACTCGTCGGCCGTCAGGAAGCCGGAGGCGACGGCGGCGGCGCGCAGGGTTGAGCCTTCGTGGTGGGCCGACTTCGCGATCTTCGCGGCTCTGTCGTACCCGATGTGCGGGGCGAGGGCCGTGACGAGCATCAGGGAACTCGCGACGTGCTCGGCGATCCGCCCCTCGTCGGCTTCGAGGCCCTCGATGCAGTGCTCGCGGAACGAGCGGCAGCCGTCCGTGAGGAGCTCGATCCCATGCAGGAGGTCGTGGGCGATGATCGGCTTGAAGACGTTCAGCTCGAAGTTGCCCTGGCTGCCGGCGATTCCGATCGCGACGTCGTAGGCCATCACCTGGACTGCGACCATCGTGAGCATCTCGCTCTGGGTCGGGTTCACTTTGCCCGGCATGATCGAGGAGCCCGGCTCGTTCTCCGGCAGACGCAGCTCGCCGAGGCCCGCTCGCGGTCCGCTCCCGAGCCAGCGGACGTCGTTCGCGATCTTCATCAGGCTGGTGGCGAGCGTCTTGAGGGCACCCGACGCGAAGACGGTCGCTTCCTGGCCGGCGAGCGCCGCGAACTTGTTCGGAGCGGAGACGAACCCGAGGCCGGTCAGCTCCGCGATCCGGGCCGCCGACCGCTCCGCGAACTCCGGATGGGCGTTGAGCCCGGTCCCCACCGCGGTGCCACCGAGGGCGATCTCGTGGAGGCCCGGGAGCACCGCCCGCAGGCGCGCCAGGTCGCCGTCGAGCATCGCGATGTAGCCGGAGAACTCCTGGCCAAGCGTGAGCGGGACCGCGTCCTGGAGGTGCGTGCGCCCGATCTTGACGATCCCCATCCAGGCCCGGGCCTTCACGTCCAGCGCGTCGCGGAGGGCGGCGACCGACGGGATCAGCCGCTCCTCGATCTCCGTCGCGACGGCCATGTGGAGCGCTGTCGGGAACGTGTCGTTCGACGACTGGCTCATGTTCACGTGGTCGTTCGGGTGGATCGGGGTCTTGCCGCCGCGGCTGCCCGTGGCGAGCTCGTTCGCGCGTCCGGCGATCACCTCGTTGACGTTCATGTTCGACTGGGTGCCCGAGCCGGTCTGCCAGACGCGGAGCGGGAATTCGGACGCCAGCGTCCCGTCGATGACCTCCCCCGCGGCGCGGACGATCAGGTCGCGCTTGTCGGCGGGCAGCTGGCCAAGGTCCGCGTTCACCTCGGCCGCGGCACGCTTGAGGATGCCGAAGGCGTGGACGATCGGGACCGGTATCGTGTCGCGGCTGATCGCGAAGTGGTGAAGCGATCGCTGTGTCTGGGCGCCCCAGTAATGGTCGGCGGGGACCTCGACGGGGCCCATGGAGTCGGTCTCCGTGCGGGTGGCGCCGGCAGGGGCGTGGGGGTCGACGGCCGTCATCTCGGTATCCCTCGGGTGCGTCGTGCTCAGGTCCAGCGTACGCCTGCGGGAGCAGCGGAGGTCGGTTGGTCGGGAATGGCACTCCGACGGGCCCGGATGCGGCACTCCGACGGGCCGTATGTGGACGTTCTCATCCTGCTCCTGACATCGCCATGGGGTCCACGTGCCTCAATCCGGGTACCGGCCGATGAGCGGCCCCGTCACCCGAGGAACATCCCGATGGCCTTCGTGATCGCCGCCCCCTGTATCGACCACCTTGACCAGGCCTGCGTCGCCGTCTGCCCCGTCGATTGCATCTCGCACGACCCGGCTGCCGACCGCAAGGCCTACATCGACCCGGAGGGCTGCATCGAGTGCGGCGCCTGCGAGTCTGCCTGCCCCCAGGGAGCGATCATGCTCGACCGCCGGCTGCCTCCGGCGTGGGCCGCCTTCGCGGAGATCGATCGCGGCTGGTGGATCGACCCCGAGTGGGCCCGCGACGCGGTCGACGCGCAGGCCGCCTGATGATCGCCGAGATCGCCGGCCGGTCCATCGCGGACGGGCCGCGCGGCGTGCGGCGGGCACCCGATCTGGCCGACAACGCGGTGCTTGTCGCGCGCGAGCTGCTGAGCCCGACGGTCGCGCGACTGGTCGTCCGCCCGGACGCCGGCGTCGGGTCGTTCGTGGCCGGGCAGTACCTCGCGTTGGGCGTGCGAGTGGATGACCGTGTCGTCCAGCGGCCCTACTCCACCGCGAGCGACCCGGCGGCCGCGGACGCCCACGAGTTCCTGGTCCGGCGGGTGCCCGACGGCGCGCTCACGCCGCGGCTCTGGGCGCTCCCGGTCGGCTCCCGCGTCCGGCTGGGGCCGCCGAAGGGCGCCTTCATCCTGGTCGCCGGCGATCAGCGGCCACACCTGTTCGTGGCCACCGGGACCGGACTCGCACCGTTCCTCGCGATGCTCCGCACGCTGGCCCGGCGCCCGAACCCGCCGCGGACCGTCCTCCTCCACGGCGCGGCCCGCACGGAGGACCTGGTCTGTGGCGACGAGATCGCGGCATTGGCGGCCGGCGGCCTGCCGATGACGTACGTCCCGACGATCTCGCGGCCCGACGACCCGGCGAACCGGGGCTGGCGCGGGCTGACGGGGCGCGCAGAGATGGTGCTCCCTTCCGTCCTCCGGTCCGCCGACCTGCCGCCGGGCGGCCTCGCTGCGTATCTCTGCGGCAATCCCGGGATGGTGGCCGCCGCGGAGATCGCGCTGCTGGCGGGCGGGGTGGCGCCGGGCGACATCCACGCCGAGCGCTACTGGACTGCGCCCGGCGACATGAGCGCGCCCAGCCGGACCCTGGACTCGGACCGAGCGTGACGGATGCGGGCTGACGCCGCCGGAACGCGGCGCTGGTCAGGGACGGGCTCGGACCGGGACGGGGTCGCCGGGCGTCGTCGGCTTCGCCCCCGGCAGGACGGCCGGCACTCCCTCGTCGCCCGGGAGGGCCGGCAGGAAGGCCGCGAGGCCCACCAGGAGGGCGGTGGTCTTCAGGTCCAGCCAGGCAAGCGCCAGGGTGCCGGCGACGATCACGGTCCAAGGACGATTCGTGCGGGCGCCCCAGATCACGAGCAGCGCTGCGGCGAGCACCCGGGCGACCGTTGCCACGGGGGCGGGCCGGCTCTGCACGGACAGGATCGCGCGCGGCCAATCGAACCAGAGCCCCGGGGCGATGGCGAACGAGACGCCGACGATGAGGGCCGTCGCGCCCAGCGCGATCGCCAGGTTCCTCCATTCGCGCCGGGCGACGAACCAGAGCAGCCCAATTCCCGGCGTCACCTTTGTGAGGAGCACGAACGACCAGGCCGCTGGCTTGCGGAATCCCACCACCATGGCGGCCGCCAGCAGGATCTCGATGTTGCCGAGGTATGCGTCCCAGACCAGCGGGAAGAACACGAGCAGCGCCACGGTCCACCGCCGGCCGAGCCACGCCAGCACCAGCGCGAGGAATGCGAACCAGCCGATCGCGAACACCGGCCACGGCAGCAGGTGGAAGAGCGAGAAGAGCTGGGCAATGGCCGGGCTGTAGCGGAACGCGCCGTACTGGTCCGGGCTGAAGTCGAAATGGTACGGCGTCTTCGGGTCCACAGACCAGTACGCGTACGTGTCGTAGGCCACCCACGACCCGCCGAACGTCGCGAACCACGCGAGCACAGCAATGCCGGCCAGCGAGAGCCGGTCGCGCAGCACGACAAGGTCCAGCTGACCGAAGAGCTCCAGCGCTCGCGTGGGGAGTCCGCGCACGCTAACCCCCACGCGTGCCGCGGTACGAAGGCCGGACACGTCGTTCACCGAATGGCAGCCGAATCGAGCCGCCCTCGACGGTCCGACCGGTCAGGCGAAAGTCTACCGCGCCGGTGGCCCCGTTTCGCAACCGGCAGCCCACGTTCGCACGCGGCGGTCCGGCATTGGCATCCCGTGCGACTGCCGTACACTGCCTGCTGCCGGGCGATCACGTGATCGCGGCATCATCGAGGGACGAATGACGAAGGACACCCAGGGCCGGCTGGCGCCGGCGCGGGCGCGGAGGATGCGCTAGGTGCCGCCCCGCAAGCGCAAGATCACCTACCCGCCTGCCCGAACAGCCAACCGGCCGGGACCGCCGCCGGGACTTGCCGGCGAGCCGTATGTTCGCCCGACGGTCGTCGCGATCGACCTCTCGGCCCGGGCCGGCCGGCCCGGGCTCGCGGTCGGTGATCGCGTCCGAATCGGCGGCAGCGGGCTTTACGCCGGCGAAGCAGCCGTGATCGAGCGCTTCAGCAACGGGGCCATCCCGGCGGCCGAGGTCCGGACCGAGGCGGGACGCACGCGCCAGGTCCGCACGATCGACCTGCAGCCGATCCCGCCCGAGAGCTGATCCGCGCCGGAGGGCAGGGCCTGACCTTCCCGGCGTCGGGATGATCACAGCGGCCAGGGGCGCACCAGACGCGATCACGCTCGCCGGCGGCCAGCGCTCCTGCTAGCGGCTGCGGCGGCGCGCCACGGGGGAGTAGTACGGCTGCACGAGCCTGACCGGCGCCGACGGCGTGACCGCCGGCGTTGCCAGGGCCGTCTCCGCCGCCGCGGCCTGCCGCGCGGCGAGCCGCAGGGCGGCGAGCGCCCAATCGACGTCGCCCTTCACTTGCGGGGGCACCCGACGGCGGGCGGACCGGAGGACCTTCGCCGCGGCTTCCCTCTCGCCCTGTTGGCCGACCCGCAGGATGACCCGGACTGCGAACGCGGCGAGCACGCCGCTGGTCAGCCAGGGCTCCACGCCGACGATCGCCCGCTTGCCGAAGGGTGCGATCTGGTCTCGCCAGAGGATCCGGCGATCCGGCGAGGCCACTTGAGCTTCTTCCAGAAGACTGGCGAGTTGCATGGGACCCTCCCAGGTCAATCGGCGAGCGCGGCGATCATCCTCGATGCCACCGGGGCCGGCGGAAGCCGGAAGCGGAACACCCACGCTCCAGGCTGGGGCTCGTGCGGCCGCGGGACCCGTCCGCCGACGTGATGGTCGAGGTCCACCCGGTCAATGCGCCCCTCGTACTCGTTGAGCACGTGCTGCGGACGCCGGTAGAGCCAGGACACCCACGCCATGTCCCCGTGGGGCAGGACGTGCGCCGAAAGGAGGGCCAGCGGTGACCCATCAGCGGTTGCCAGCGAGAGCGAGGGCACCGACGCGAGGCGGACATTCGGGCGACTTCGGATGCGGACCAGCCCGGTGACGCGGGCGAACTCCCCCACGACCACGAACGAGAGCAGCGTGATCTCGATGTCGCTGCAGTCGACCGTGCTGTTGACGGCGAATGCCCACGACCTGGCGGGAGGCGGCACCCGCTCTGCGACCTGCCCGAGTGGCCCAACAGACTCGTGCATGATCAGATCATACGAGGTCCTTCTATTTCTTGCAACATTCAGCAGTTGCGCTGGTCGGGCCGGGCGGGTAGTGTTTCCCGCATGATTGGCAACCAGCGGCGCGATGACCCCGAGGGGCTACGGCAGTTCAAGGCCGAGTTCTTCAAGGCGCTTGCCCACCCCATGCGGATCCGGATCCTCGAGCTGCTCCATCAGGGCCCGCTGAGCGTCGGGCAGCTCCAGGAGGCAGTCGGGGCGCCCTCTTCGTCGATCTCGCAGCAACTGGCCGTCCTGCGCAGCCGCAACATCGTGGTCACCGAGCGCCGCGGCACCACCGTCATCTACCACGTCCGCGACGCGGACCTCTTCGAGCTGCTGGACGTGGCGCACCGGATCTTCAACGGCCACCTGTCGGACACGATCGACCTGCTTCGGCTGGTCGACGCCGAGCCCGTCGGGGCCGGCTCGCGCTAGCCCCGCGGCCCTCGCGGCACCGACCGTCAACTCCGCCGTGCCGCGGAACTCGACGACCGCACGGCGGGCCGCCATCTGGCGGCCCGCCTTTGTACACTCGCCGGCGTAGCCGACGCCGCGCGGATGCGTGCGCGCCGGGTCCCCGGAGGAACCCACGATGACGGTGAGCGAGCACGCAGGTCTGCCGGCCGAACCGTCGCTCCTGGTCGACGTCGATCGCCTCGTCGGCGCGTACTACGAGCGCCGACCTGATGTCGCTGTCCCGTCGGAGCGGGTCGCGTTCGGGACCTCGGGCCATCGCGGATCGTCGCTCACGACCTCGTTCAACGAGGCGCATATCGTCGCAATGAGCGCAGCGATCTGCCGGTATCGCCGCCGCGAGGCGATCGACGGCCCGCTCTTCCTGGGCCGCGACACGCACGCGCTCTCCGAGCCGGCGTTCCGAACCGCCATCGAGGTGCTGGTCGCCGACGGTGTCGACGTCGTGGTCGACAGCGGCGACGGCTACACGCCGACGCCCGCGATCTCGCACGCGATCCTCGTCCACAACCGGGGGCGACAGCAGGGCCTGGCCGACGGCATCGTCGTGACGCCATCACACAACCCGCCCGCGGACGGCGGCTTCAAGTACAACCCACCGACCGGCGGACCGGCCGATGCGGCGATCACCGGCGCGATCGAGCGCGAGGCGAACGAGATCCTCGCCGGCGGGCCCGAGGACGGCCTCGCGAGCGTGCGCCGGGAGCCCTTCGAGCGCGCCCGACGGACCGCCGGTACCTACGACTTCATGGGGACGTATGTCGCGGACCTCGGCTCGGTCGTCAACATGGA
Source organism: Chloroflexota bacterium (assembly GCA_017882025.1). Classification (GTDB taxonomy): domain Bacteria; phylum Chloroflexota; class Limnocylindria; order Limnocylindrales; family CSP1-4; genus CTSoil-043. The sequence goes on along the minus strand of JADGQG010000078.1, from coordinate 1,254 downwards.
CGCGATCCGCGCCTCGGGCCTGCACCTGGGCGTCGATCCGCTCGGCGGCGCGAGCGTCGCGTACTGGGGCGTCATCGGCGAGCGCTACGGCCTGGACCTGACCGTCACGAACGACCGCGTGGACCCGAGATTCGCGTTCATGACCGTCGACTGGGACGGGAAGATCCGGATGGACCCGTCATCGCCGTACGCGATGGCAAGCCTGGTGGGCCTCAAGGACCGGTTCGACCTCGCGTTCGCCAACGACACTGACGCGGACCGGCACGGCATCGTCACGCGCAGCGCCGGCCTCCTCAACCCGAACCACTTCCTGTCGGCCGCGGTCGCCTACCTGTTCGGTGGCGGTCGCGACTGGCCGAACGAGGTCGCCGTCGGCAAGACGCTCGTCTCGACGAGCATGCTCGACCGGGTGGTCGCCTCGCTCGGCAGGCGCCTGCTGGAGGTGCCCGTCGGCTTCAAGTGGTTCGTGGACGGGCTGCTCGACGGGAGCATCGGCTTCGGCGGGGAGGAGAGCGCGGGAGCCTCGTTCCTGCGCCGCGACCGATCCGTCTGGACGACCGACAAGGATGGGCTGATCGCCTGCCTGCTGGCCGCCGAGATGACCGCCCGCAGCGGCCGCGATCCGGGCGAGGCCTACCGCGAGCTGACCGGGCGGTTCGGGTCGCCGGCCTACCGGCGGATCGACGCCCCGGCGAGCCCGGAGCAGAAGGACGTGCTGGCACGGCTCTCGCCCCAGCAGGTCGCGGCCACGGAGCTCGCCGGCGAGCCGATCACGGCGACCCTGACCGCGGCCCCCGGCAACGGCGCCCCGATCGGCGGCCTGAAGGTCGTGACGGAGCATGCCTGGTTCGCGGCGCGCCCATCCGGCACGGAGAACGTCTACAAGGTCTACGCGGAGAGCTTCCTGGGCGAGGAGCACCTCGCCCGCGTGATCGAGGAGGCCCAGGCCGTGGTGGCCGAAGCGCTCGGATAGAAGCCCCGGTCAGTACGAAGACGTGCCGCCGGGTCCGCAGGCGGCAAGGATGAACGGAAGCATGGCGATCGCGAACGGCAGGAATCGCCAGATCCGGGTTCGATTGACCATCGGGCACCTCCTGTGCATTGATACGCTGCGGCGGGCGCGCCCGGTTTCCGGCGCCAGCTCGGGCGCGCGCAGCCACGCGTGACCGGCCGACTCCAGGCCAGGTCGGCCTGCCTACGGGAGGGTCGCCAGGTCGGATTCAATGACCTCCCGGTCCTCGAGATCTGCGACCG
>JADGQG010000077.1 GCA_017882025.1 Chloroflexota bacterium | reverse complement strand
CGCCCGCAAGGCGATCAACTGGATCGAGTCCCTCACCCGCGAGGTCGAGATCGGCGCCCTCTACCTGGGCACCGTGACCCGCCTCATGACCTTCGGCGCCTTCGTGGAGATCCTCCCGGGCAAGGAAGGCCTCGTCCGCATCGGCGAGCTGGCCGACTACCACGTCCCCTCCGTCGAGGACGTGGTGTCGGTGGGCGACGAGGTGATGGTGGTCGTCACTGAAGTCGACCGCCAGGGCCGGGTCAACCTGTCCCGCAAGGCCGCCATGCAGCGTCACCTCGCCAAGGGCTGACCCCCGCGGCCCGATCACGGGCCGGCCCACGCCACAGAGCAGCGTGCCCCCGGGAGACCGGGGGGCACGCTGCTATACTCCCGCCGTGCCCGCCAGTCCTTTCACGAGCAGCGGAGCCATGTCCTTCACGACCACTCGACCCCTCACGGTCGCCGTCGTCGGCGCCACTGGCGTCGTCGGCCGCACGATGATCTCGGTCCTGGTGGAGCGCGCGTTCCCGATCGCGGAGCTCCGTCTCCTCGCCTCCGGTCGCTCTGCCGGCATGACCGTCCCGGTGGCAGGGCGCCCGCTTGCCGTGCTCGAGGCCAGCCCGGAAGCGTTCGAGGGCGTGGACATCGCGCTCTTCTCGGCCGGCGCAGAAATCTCTCGTCAGCTCGCGCCCCAGGCCGTCGCCCGCGGCTGCACGGTGATCGACAACTCCAGTGCGTGGCGGATGGAGCCCGGGGTTCCGCTCGTCGTCAGCCAGGTCAACCCCGGCGACCTCGCGGCGCACGAGGGCATCATTGCCAACCCGAACTGCAGCACGATGCAGCTCGTGCCGCTCCTGATGGCGCTGCGGGACGGCCCCGGCCTCGAGCGCGTCGTCGTGGACACGTACCAGGCCGTCTCGGGGACGGGCGCGGACGCGATCGCGGAGCTCGAGACGCAGATCCGCGCGCACGCTGCGGGGGCACCCAAGCACGCCTCGGTCTACCCGCACCCGATCGCGTTCAACGCCCTGCCGGAGATCGACGTCTTCCTGGAGAACGGCTACACGAAGGAGGAGTGGAAGGTCGTCTCCGAGAGCCGCAAGATCCTGCACCTGCCCGACCTGCGTGTTTCCTGCACGGCGGTCCGGGTCCCGGTCTTCGTGGGCCACTCCGAGGCGGTGCACGTCGAGACGCGCGCGGCCGTGACGCCCGCTGAGGCCCGTGCCCTCTTCGCGAACGTGCCCGGGGTGGTCATCCTCGACGAGCCGGCCGCCCATGTCTACCCGCTCGCGACCGAGGCGGCCGGCCACGACGAGATCTACGTGGGCCGCGTCCGGCAGGACACGTCGATCCCGGACGGGCGGGGCCTCGCCTTCTGGTGCGTCTCCGACAATGTGCGGAAGGGCGCGGCCACGAACGCCGTTGAGCTTGCTGAGCTGCTCGCCGCGCGCGGCTGGGTGGCGCCCGCCTCGCGCCGCGCGGCGCACGCGGAGGCGGAGACGCCGGCGTGACCGCCCCCGAACGCCGCGCCGCGCTCGATGCGCTCGCGGCGGAGGTTCGGGCCTGCACCGCCTGTCGGCTCCACGCCGGCCGCACGAACGCGGTGCCCGGCGAGGGAGACCCCATGACGGAGGTCGTCTTCGTGGGCGAGGGCCCGGGCGTCAACGAGGATCGACTGGGCCGGCCGTTCGTCGGGCGGGCGGGAGATCTCCTCGTGCGCCTGCTCGCCTCCATCGGCTGGCAGCGCGGCGACGTCTTCATCACGAACATCGTCAAGTGCCGGCCACCGGACAACCGCGACCCGGAGCCGGATGAGGTCGCGGCCTGCGCACCGTACCTCCGCCGCCAGCTCCAGGTGCTCGATCCTGCCCTCGTGGTGACGCTGGGGCGGCATTCGATGAGCCGCTTCATGCCGGGTACCACGATCAGCCGGGCGCACGGGACCACGGCACCGGTCGACCCTGCAACCGGCGCCGCGACTGCCCGGGTCTTCGCCATGTACCACCCGGCGGCCGCCCTGCGGGCGGCGGCGATCGAGACCGCCAGCTTCGCCGACACCACCCTGATCCCCGCCGCGCTCATGGAGGCGCGACGCCTCCGCGACCCTTCGACGACCGCGACGTTCGCCCCGGCGCCGCCCGATGCCGGGCCCACGCCGGTCGACGCGGCCCCTCAACCATCCGAGACCGACCAACTGACGCTCTTCACGTGAGGCCATGACCAGCCAGACGCCCGCCACCAACGACACGCCGCTCCGCATCATCCCGCTCGGCGGGGTGGGGGAGATCGGCAAGAACATGTACGTCTTCGAGTACGGGGACGACATCGTCGTGATCGACTGCGGCCTGATGTTCCCCGACGAGGAGATGTTCGGCATCGACCTCGTCATCCCCGACATCACCTACCTCAAGGAGCGTCGCGCCAACGTCCGTGCGTTCCTCATCACCCATGCCCACGAGGATCACGTTGGCGCGCTGCCGTACGTGCTCCCGGAGTTTCCGGGCGTGCCGGTCTACGCGTCGATCCTCGCGCGCGGGCTCCTGGGCAACAAGATCAAGGAGCACAAGCTCCACAACAACCCGCTCATCGGGCTCGAGCCCGGGGACGAGATCCCGATCGGGCCGTTCACCGTTGTCCCGTTCCGGATCGGGCACTCGATCCCCGACGCGATGGGGATCGCGCTCCGGACGCCGGTCGGCACGGTCGTGCATACCGGCGACTTCAAGTTCGACCACACGCCCGTCGACGGCAGGCTCTCGGACTTCCACATCCTTGCCAAGCTGGGCGAGGAGGGCGTGGTCTGCCTGCTCTCGGACTCGACGCGGGCGGAGAACCCGGGCTATACGCCGTCGGAGCGGACCGTCGGCGACGCGTTCCGCGAGATCATGGAGCCGCTCGACGGCCGGGTCATCGTGGCGACCTTCGCCAGCAACATCGCGCGCGTCCAGCAGGTCCTGGACGCGGCGGCCAGCTTCAACCGGAAGGTTGCCGTCATCGGCCGCTCGATGGAGCAGAACTTCCGGATCGCGAGCGACCTGGGCTACCTGACCTACGACGCCGATCGGATCGTATCCAAGGAGCGGATCAGCGACATCGCGCCCGACAAGCTCGTCATCTGCACCACCGGCGCCCAGGGCGAGCCGATGGCAGGCCTCGCCCGGATGGCCAACCGCGACCACCGCTTCGTCGAGATCCAGCCGGGCGACACGGTGATCGTCTCGGCCAGCCCCATCCCTGGCAACGAGGAGTACGTCGCCCGGACCATCGACAACCTCTTCAAGGCCGGCGCCAACGTCTTCTACCACGCCATCAAGCGCGCCCACGTCTCCGGGCATGCCAGCCAGGAGGAGCTGAAGCTGATGCTCGGCCTGACGAAGCCCCGCCACTTCATCCCGATGCACGGCGAGTTCCGGATGCAGGTCCAGCACGGGCGCCTGGCGATCGAGACCGGGGTCGCGCCGGAGAACGTCTTCATCCTCGAGAACGGGATGCCAATCGAGATCCTTGCCGACGGGACGGCCCGCCGCGGCACGCCCGTGACCGCCGGCTACGTCTATGTCGACGGCCTGTCCGTGGGCGACGTCGGAGAAGTCGTCCTTCGCGACCGGCGAGCGCTCGCCAACGACGGCATGTTCATGGTCGTCGTCACCGTCGACAAGCAGACCGGGAATGTCGTGGGGCGGCCCGAGATCATCACCCGGGGCTTCGTCCACCTCAATGAGAAGGACCCGATCATGGCCGAGGCGGTACGACGCGTCGTGGCGGCCATCGAGAACCCTGGCGACCACATCAGCGAGGTGGCACTCCTCAAGAGCCAGATCAAGGACGGGGTCTCGCGGTACCTCTACGAGCAGACGAAGCGACGACCGATGGTCTTCCCGGTCGTCGTCGAGGTCTAGGTGGCGACGCGTCGCCGCCAGCCGGCCGCACGGTCCCGGACCCGGACGCCCCGCCGACGGTCGTCTCCGGGTTCGGGGATGCCGCGGCTCTCGCCGGATGTTACGCGCTCGCTGGTGGCGGTGGTCCTGCTCGTGCTGGGTGCCGTGATCCTGATCGGGCTCGTGTTCCAGGGTCGTGGCGCATTGACGGACTGGATCCTCAACGTGATTGCGCCGTGGTTCGGTTCCGGCCGCTGGCTCCTGCCGCTGATCCTGATCGGCCTCGGGATCTGGCTGGAGCGGGCAGGGGGCGTGCGAGCAGGCTGGCCTCGGACGTTGGCGGGATCCGCAGTCGCGTTCACCGCGGCGCTCGCCCTGATCGCGCTCCTCGTCGACGGCGGGGTGCTCGACGGGCGCTCAGGCGGCCGGATCGGGGCCGCGCTCGCAACGTTCGTCGGTGGCTTGGTCAGCCCCCTCGGTGCGTTCATCGTCTTCCTCGGAACCCTCCTGGCCGGCCTTGTCGTCGCGCTTGACCGGCCGGTGCGCGAGCTCCTTGCACCCTTCGGGCGCGGCGCCCGCGGCCTGGGGAGCGCGCTCGCCGCGCCCGCCGCGTCGGCCGGGACGGCGGTCATCGGGCAGGCGCGCCGCACGCGCGTCGAATCCCAGCCGGCGCCCGGGAGCGGGGCCACGCTGCGCGACGGCCGGAGCGCCCGTGAAGCCGCGCGACCGGAGATTCCGTCGCCGTTCGAACAGCCCGCGCAGGTTTCCTCCGTCTTCGCCGGACCGCCGCCGGCCCCGATCACCGGGGAGCGGATGACGCTCTTCCCAGACGGAGCCTCTGCGGCGCCCGGTCGCGTGACGGCCGCGGAAGACGATCTCGCGAGGGGCCGGGCGGGAATGCCGGCGGCACCGGTGCGCCGGGAGTACCACCTGCCGCCGATGACGCTCCTCGAGGACGTGGCGCCGCGGATGTCCAACGTTGGCATGGACCACGCGCGTAACGCGGCGATCATCGTCGGCAAGCTCGCCAGCTTCAACATCCCCAGCCGCGTGATCCGCTGGAGCGCGGGCCCGGTGGTGACCCAGTACGAGGTGGAGCCGGACCCCTCCGTCAAGGTGAGCCGGATCGAGGGGCTCGCGGACGACCTCGCCATGGCACTGGCGGCCCGGACGATCCGGATCGAGGCGCCGATCCCCGGCAAGACGGTCGTGGGTCTCGAGATCCCGAACATGGACTTCAATGTCGTGGCGATCCGGCGAATCCTCGAGGATCCCGACGTTGCGGCGATCCCGTCGCGGATCGCGTTTGCCCTCGGCCGCGACGTGGCGGGTCACGCCCGCGCGGCCGACCTCGCGAAGATGCCGCACCTCCTGATCGCCGGCGCTACCGGCTCCGGCAAGAGCGTCATGGTCAACGCGCTGATCACGAGCCTGCTCATGCGGGCTACCCCGGACGATGTCCGGATGATCCTGGTGGACCCGAAGCGCGTCGAGCTGGCCGACTACAACGGGATGCCGCACCTCCTGGTCCCGGTCATCACCGAGGCCGATCGGGCCAAGGCCGCGCTCAAGTGGGCCGTCGCCGAGATGGAGATGCGCTTCCGGAAGTTCGCCGGCGCCACCGCCCGGAACATCACCTCGTACAACGAGACGCGGGCCGACCCGGCGGATCGGCTGCCCTACATCGTGATCATCGTGGACGAGCTCGCCGACCTGATGATGCGCGACGGCCGGACCGTGGAGGATCCGATCGTCCGGCTCGCCCAGAAGGCGCGTGCGACCGGGATCCACCTCGTCCTCGCCACCCAGCGACCGTCTGTCAATGTCGTGACGGGGCTCATCAAGGCCAACTTCCCGAGCCGGATCGCGTTCGCGATGGCGTCCCAGATCGACTCCCGGACGATCATCGACGCCCCCGGCGCCGAGGACCTGATCGGCCGCGGCGACATGCTCTTCCAGCCGTCAGACCTCCCGCGCCCTCTGCGCCTGCAGGGCGTCTTCGTGGCGGATCGGGAGATCCGCGCGGTGACCGCCCACTGGCGGGCGGAGGCAGAGCCGCACTACGACCTGGGGATCCTCGAGGACGAGGAAGACTCCACCGGATCGGTGGACGACCTCGCCGACGACGACGCCGACCGGCTCCTGCGGGATGCCGTCGGCGTGGTCCAGGAGTACGATCGCGCCTCGGCGTCGCTGCTGCAGCGGCGCCTCAAGATCGGCTATGCCCGTGCGGCCCGGATCATCGACCAGCTCGAGGCGCGCGGCTACATCGGGACCTTCGACGGCTCGAACGCACGCCAGGTCCTCCGGCGCGAGGCGGGCGGCGCGGCGGCACCGGCGGACGCCGACGATGGGGACGACCGATGAGGACGCGCAACCACGCCCGCCCGGCCGGGACGGAACCGGATCGCGAGCCGATCGTGGATCGGCGTCCGGGCGCGGGCACCGATCCACTGGGGGAGCGACTGGTTGCCGCACGCGAGGCAAAGGGTATCGACCTCCTTCGCGCGGAGCGCGAGACGAAGATCCGGCGCGCCTACCTCGCCGCGCTCGAGCGTGGCGACTACGCGTCGCTGCCGGGCGGCGTCTACGTCCGCGGCTTCCTCCGCAACTACGCCCAATACCTGGGCCTCGACCCGGATGAGGCCGTCGCCCAGTGGCACCGCGAGGCACCGGCGTACGTGCCCGAGCCGGTGATCGTCGTGCCACGGCCCCTCGTGGCCGCCCGCAAGGGCCTCGTGCTCAGCTCCGGCATCGTGGTCGCGGCGGTCGTCACGGTCGTCGTGCTCGCGATCCTCGCCTACATCGGCTTCCAGCTCGTCCGTTTCTCCGAGCCGCCGCCGCTCAACGTCCTCCAGCCGCCAACCGTGGTGACGGAGGTCGCGGAGGGCGCCAGCTCGTACGCCCTCCGCGGGACGACCGTCGCCGGTGGCCTCATCACCATCGAGGCGCCGGGCCGCGACCCGCTGAACATCACCGCGGCCGGCGACGGGGCGTGGCTGGCCACGGTTGAGCTTCGGCGGGGCAAGAACCAGTTCGACGTCAGCGCGGTCGACCCGAAGACTGGCAAGGCCGCCGAGCATCCGGTTCGACTCGTGATCACCGTCCCGTTCAGCCCGGTCGTCGCCCCGACGCTCGCGGTGGACTCGCCCGCAGACGGTGCCACGTTCCAGAATGGGGCGATCCCCGTGACGGGCCACGCCACCGACGCGACGACAGTCAATGTCGCCGCGGCGTACGCGGGTCCTGCGCCGGGGGGGCTGCCCACGGCGTCCGCCGCACCCACGCCGGCTTCGCCCGCGCCAATCGACGTCACGCCCGCCGCTGACGGCTCGTTTACGACGAACGTCGACCTGACCGCCGGTCGCTGGACGCTGACGATCGCCGCGAAGAGCAGTGAGGGCAAGACCACGACGCTGACGCGGAACGTGACGGTCGTCTACCGGGGTGTGAACCTCGTCGTGGAGATCAAGGGCGGTCGCGCATGGCTGAAGGTATGGGTCGACGGCGCCGTGTCGAAGACGACCGGGTCCGGCGGGCTCGTCGTCAATGACGGCCAGACGCTCACCTTCAGCGGCACAACCTCCGTCGAGGTCAGGACCGGCAACGCCGGCGCCACCTCGTTCACCCTCAACGGCACGAGCCTCGGGAGCCTCGGGAAGGGCGGCTCGCCGGAGACGTGGCTCTTCCAGCCGCCCAATCCGCCGAAGCGGACGAACCGGACCTGAGGGCGAGAATGGCCGAGCCGGAGCTGCGCCTCCTGGCGGGACGCCTCCAGGAAATCTGCCTCGCGGCCGGATTGACGGTCGCGACGGCCGAATCGTGCACGGGGGGGCGGGTCGGCGACGCGTTGACGGACGTTGCCGGTTCGTCGGGCTACGTCCGGGGTGGGGTGGTGGCGTACGCCGATGCCATCAAAGAGGACCTCCTGGGTGTGCCGGCGATCGTGATCCGACAGCACGGCGCCGTCAGCGCGCAGGCCGCCCGGGCGATGGCCGCCGGGGCGCGGACGCGGCTTGGCGTCGATCTCGCCGTGGCTATCACGGGGATCGCGGGCCCGTCCGGGGCAATGCCCGGAAAGCCGATCGGCCTCACGTACGTAGCCGTGGCTGACCCGGACGGGATCGAGATCCGGCGGTTCGCGTGGTCCGGCGACCGCGAGGCGAACAAGGCCGCGAGCGCACGGGCCGCGCTCGAGCTCCTCCTGGAGCGGGCCTCGGCTATCGCGGCGGGGACGCCGGGACCGCGCGATGCGGCGAACCCGGCCGATGCGGGCGGCTCCCGCGGCACCGGCTGACGGACAGGCGCCGGCGCGATCGGCATACTTGGCGCAACGACCGAAGGGTCCCGGCGCGCGCGTTGGGCGATACGGAGGAACCGATGGCTGGCGAATTCTCCTTCGACGTGGTCTCCGAGTTCGATGCCCAGGAGCTCCGCAACGCGCTGGACCAGGTCCGGCGCGAGATCGCCACGCGCTTCGACTTCAAGGGCGCGACCGCGGAGATC
>JADGQG010000250.1 GCA_017882025.1 Chloroflexota bacterium | reverse complement strand
TCCTTCGACTGGGGCTTCGGGCCGTTGTGGCGGAAGCGGCGCTCGTCGAGCGCGTCGGCGGCCGCGAGCCCGGCGGCCGTCCCGAGACCGCCGTACGGCGCCGCCGCCTCGTCGCGCGCCTTCGCCCAGAAGTAGCTCATGCGGGCAGTCCCGTGGTGCTGCGGGATGAACGCGATCAGCGGCTTCGGGAGTTTCGCCCTGTAGGCGACGTCGATCCCGCGGGAAACGTGCGCTTTCAGAAGCTGGGCGCTGGCTTCCGGCGTCAGGTGATCGTGGATGTTCTCCCCGCCGGCCTGGTTCTCGATGAAGCCGGCCGGGTTCTCCAGCTTGCCGACGTCGTGGTAGTACGCCGCCACGCGCGCAAGCAGCGAATCTGCGGCGATCGCTTCGGCCGCGCGCTCCGCAAGGTTGCCGACCATCAGGGCGTGGTGGTACGTGCCGGGCGTCTCGAGGAGGAGCCGTCGGAGAAGCGCCTGCGACGGGTTCGCGAGCTCCAGCAGCTGGAAGACCGTCAGGATCCCGAACAGGTTGCCGACCACCTGGAACGTCCCCACCGTGGCGACAGCAGCGCCCGCCGCCGCAGCCGCGGACGCCCCGAAGAGCTGGAGGACACCCGTGATATCGCGCGTCCCGAGGAGCGAGTAGATGGAGACGACGACAATGTTGGCGACCGCGATCGCGACGCCCGCCTGGATAAAGACGGCGACTCGATCGCCGCGGCGGACGGCCAGGATGCCGGTCAGCGAGCCGACGAAGACGTAGGTGGCCAGCTCCAGCGAGAGGTCGTTCGACGCGCCGGCGATGACCGCGAGGAAGAACGAAAGGACCGTCGCCGGCCCAGCTCCGAGCAGGATCGCGACGAGCATTCCCGCCCCGGCGCCCGGGACGAAGAACGGCAGGATGGAGCGCCCGGCGGTCAGCTTGTAGGCGAAGGCGGTCACAAGCAGGACGAGACCGAGCAGGGCGAGCGTCCGCGCCCGGTGCCATAGCTCCTGCCGGTAGCGCCACAGCCACGCGAGGTAGAGAATCACCACGAGCGCGGCGAGCAGGAACCAGCCCGCGATCCGCGCGATGTCCAGGCGCGCTTCGGTGAGGCCGAGCGCCTCGAGCTTCTCGATGTCGGCGGCCGTGACCTTGCGCCCGGCGTCGATGAGGACCTCGCCCTTGGCAACCCCGACCTCGACCGGCACGACCGCGTCGGCGGCCGCCTGGCGCCTCTGCGCGGTGAGCTCGGCGCTGTACGTGGAGTTCGGAACCAGGAGCGGGCTCACGATCTCCGTCGCGAGACCGCGCTCGTCATCGGTGAGCAGGAGGGAGAAGAGCCCACCCAGGTTGCGTCGCGCTGCTTCCATCTCCGAGTCGCGCAACTCGGAGCGCTGGAGCATCCCGAGCACGCGCGTTGCCTCGGCCGCGACCAGCGACCACCGCCCGGCCGCCATGGCGTCGAGCGTCTTCGAGGCGGCGGGGGATATCCCGGGCAGAACCCCGTTGAGGGCCGTGCTCCGCTGCGCCGGTGTCAGCTTCCCGGCGAACGCCGCGTCGACGGGCGCCAGGGCCGTGGCGAGCGTCTCGAGCTGGCGCTGCGCGAGCGACGAGGCCGTGTCGGCCCCGAAGTCGTACTGGGGCTCCACGGCCGTGCTGGCTGCCTGGCGGGCAGCGGCAGTCTGGACGGTCGATTCGAATTGGATCGCTCGCGGCGCCCGAATCTGCTGGAGCGCAACGCTCCCCTCCTGGAGGTTGTACGCCTGCGGGAGGTCGCCGATCGAGAGGATGGCAGTCAGGCTGCCGACGAGCAGGATCGTGACGACCGCGAGCCGGACGGCATCGCGCCGCGTGAAGCGGGTGATGAGATCGAAGCGCCGGGAAAGCACGGGATCAGTCCACGGGCGGGCCGCCGGCCGATCCGGCGCCACCGCCTCCGTGGGGGGCCGCGTCGTGCGCTGCGAGGTCCGCGGCCGCGAGCGCCTGCGCGACCAGCCCGCTGACGTGCTTCCCGTCCGCGCGGCCGCGGGTCGCACCGGCCAGCCGGCCCATCACCCGGCCGAGGTCGCGAGCCGACCCGGCGCCGGTTGCCGCGATGGCGTCGGCGATCAGCGCGTGCAGCTCGTCCTCGGTGAGGGGCTGTGGGAGGTACGCAGCGATGATGCCGATTTCCGCCTCCTCTTTCGCGGCGAGGTCCTCGCGGCCGCCCTTCCGGTAGGCCTCCACGGATTCGCGGCGGGATTTCACCTCGCGAACCAGGACGGCGAGCGTAGCGTCGTCGGAGAGCTGGGCGTGGTCGCGCTTCTCCAGCGCGTACATGCTGCTCCAGGCCATCCGGAGGGTGTCGCGGCGCAGCACGTCACCCGACCGCATGGCGGCGGTGATGTCGTCGTGAAGACGATCTCGAAGCGACACCGGCGGTGGCTCCTGTCGCATCAGGCGCCGGGCGGGCCATGCCTCGCGGGCGGGCTACGGCGCGGCGCCGATTGGCGTTGGGGGCCTCCGGGGCCCGGAATGCGGGCCGGGGAAGCGGGTGGAACCGGCGGTGCGTTTCCGGGCGGGTGATCGGCCCAATTCGGCCGGTGCGTGCCCGGGCCGCCGGTCCCGGCGGCTAACCCTGCTGGCGGGCGGCCTTCTTGCGCTTTGCTTCCTTCCGCTTCCGCTTCACGCTGGGCTTCTCGTAGTGCTCGCGA
>JADGQG010000249.1 GCA_017882025.1 Chloroflexota bacterium | reverse complement strand
TCGCCGCCGAGCGCGCCGTCCGGGTCGCAGATGTGCTCGATGAGGGGCAGGTCCCCGCCGCCGACGAAGACCGAGAGCCGGGCCAGGAGGAGCCGGCCGGCATCGTCGAGCAGGTCGTAGCTCCAGGCGATCGCGCCGCGCAGCGTCCGCTGGCGCTCGGGCAGGGCCCGGGAAGTCGGCCGGGAGGCCCGCCGCGACGATCTGCGCGAGGCGTTCCGGCCGGAGGTCCTTGAGGCGGTGCTCCCCGAGGTCGCGGATCGTCACGTCCGGGGGGAGCGTGCCGCCGATGAGCGAGCGAGTCGTCTCGGAGACCAGGACCTGACCGCCGTGGCCTGCCGCGGCGATGCGCGCGGCCCGGTGGACCTCGAGCGACGTGTAGTCGCCGCCGGGGGTGGGTGTTGCCTCGCCCGTGTGGAGTCCCATCCGGACCCGGATCTGCGAACCCTCGGGCCACGGATGTGCGGTGAGGGCTCGCTGCGCCGCGACGCAGGCGGCCGCGGCCGCGCTCGCGCTGGCGAACGCGACGAAGAACGCGTCGCCCTCCGTCTGCACCTCGACGCCGCCCGCCGCCTCGAAGGCGGCCCGAAGGATGGCGCGGTGCGCCTCCAGGAGGGGCTCGTATGCGCTCCCCAGGCGCGCGATCAGCTCGGTCGAGCCCTCGATGTCGGTGAAGAGGAAGGTGACCGTCCCGGCCGGGAGCGGCCGCCGGGTGCCGGGGGACGCAGGCGGGCCGGGCGGTTCCACGGGGGCGGGCGGTTCCACGGGCGCGATGCTGCGCCAGCGCGGCACGGCCGTCAACGCCACGTCGCGTCCGGGTGGGCGAACGCGGCCGGAGCTTCGGCGATCACGTTGTTGCCCGGCATCGCGGCACACGCGCGTGGCGGCAGTCCACAATCACGCCTGTCAGCCGTTGACGGCTAACCGTCGCTCCCGTAGCCTCACGTCGTGGACGCATTCCGCCTCGCGGCCCTCGCCGAGCCGGTCACGACGACGGGGCCCTCGCCGAGCGGGATGACGGCGCGGCTCGGGACGCTCCCCGACGTGCTGGACCGGGTCATCGGCTCCCGGCTCGATCGGGCCGGGGCCGCCGTCCGCTGGGGGATCGGTGCCGGTCACGACGACGCGTCGGCCGAGGCGCACGCCGCGATCGCCATCCGAACCGCGCGTGATCGCGGAAGCTGGCTCGGGTTCGTGACAGGCGACCCGTGGCGGGACGCGCTCCTGGCGGACCTCGGAGTGGCGCTGGCCGCGCTCCTCGACGACCTGACGCCGCGCCAGGCCGAGATTGCCGGCCGGGTCCTGGTTGACGGGGCACGCCAGGCGGAGGTCGCCGCGGCGCTCGGCGTGAGCCGCGCGACGGTCTCGGTCGCGGTCGCGCGCGGTCGCCTGCCCGCCATCGCGAGTGCCCGAAGGGCGATCGAAGCGCTCCTGGTCGGCCCGCCACCCGTGGCGCTCGGCGGCGGCGAGGGCGTGGCCCCGGCCGCCCGGCCGCGATGATCGCGGCGCTCCTCGCCGGGCTCGCCGCGGGGTACGGCATCGCGATCCCCGTCGGCGCGGTGTCCGTGCTGATCGTGGAGACGGGGCTCCGGTCGGGCTTCCGGTCCGCCGCGGCGGCCGGGGCCGGCACCGCGACCGCCGACGCCGTCTACGCGACGATCGCGGCGGTCTTCGGCACCGCGCTCGCGGCGGCGCTCATCCCCTGGCAGGCGCCGCTCCGGGCGGCCGCGGTCGTCGTCCTCGTGGGTCTCGCGCTGCGCGGATTCCGGTCCGTGGCGCGTGACGCCGAGCGAGCGCGCGATGGCGGGTCGGGATCCGCGCCCTCGCCCGGTCCGGGATCCGCACCTTCGCCCCGCGGCTCGCCCGGTCCGGCGTCCGCACTTCCGCCTGCTGGCCCGCCCGCCGGCCCGATCGGCCCAGGGTCCGGCGGCCTCCAGCCGCGATCGGCGCGAAGGACCTACGCGGCCTTCCTCGGGCTCACGTTGCTCAACCCGATGACGATCACCTACTTCGCCGCGCTCATCGTCGGCCTCGGTGGGACCGGAACCGCGCCGATCGAGAAGCTCGCCTTCGTCGTCGCGGCGTTCGGCGCCTCGCTCTCCTGGCAGACGCTGATCGCCGCCGCCGGGGCTGCGCTCCATCGCCGCCTGGGGCCGCGCCTGCGCCTCTCGGTCGGCGTCACCGGCAACGCCATCGTGCTGGCCTTCGCGGCCGTCATCGCAGCCGGCCTCGCGAGGTAGCGCGCGCCGCGACGGCCGACCGTGTCAGGATCCGGGAGGGACCCGGCCGGGCAGCGTCACCGCGAAGCAGGTGCGGCCGGGCTCGGACGTCACGTCGATCCGGCCGGCGTGCCGGTCGACGATGGAGCGGACGATGTGGAGCCCCAGGCCGCTCCCGGCCCCGACGTCCTTCGTCGTGAAGAACGGCTCGAAGATCCGGGCCCGGACGTCGTCGGGGATGCCCGGCCCGGAGTCGCACAGCTCGACCCGCACGCCCGGCGCGGTCGCGGGCTCGGCACCGGCCGGCGGATCACCCCGGACCGCGATCTCGAGAACGCCGTGGCCCTCCATCGCATCCGCGGCGTTCACGATCAGGTTCGTCCAGACCTGGTTGAGCTCGCTGCCGAAGGCCTCGATGCGCGGCCGATCAGGCGGGTAGGAACGCCGGACCTCGATGCC
>JADGQG010000248.1 GCA_017882025.1 Chloroflexota bacterium | reverse complement strand
CGCCCCCGGCCCGGCGACAGGCGGACCCGTCGCCGAGCGCCGCCTCGTCTCCGTCCTCTTCGCCGACCTCGTCGGCTTCACCCCGTTCGCCGCGGAGCGGGACGCCGAGGAGGTCCGCGAGGTCCTGACGCGCTACTTCGACCTGGCGCGCGAGGTCATCGCTCGCCACGGCGGGACCGTCGAGAAGTTCATCGGCGATGCGGTCATGGCCGTGTGGGGCGCGCCGATCACCCGCGAGGATGATGCCGAGCGCGCCGTCCGCGCCGCCCTCGAGGTCGTCGATGCGGTCCGCTCCCTCGGTCCGGGAATCGCGGCCCGTGCCGGCGTGCTGACCGGCGAGGCGGCGGTCACCGTCGGCGCCACCAACCAGGGCATGGTCGCCGGCGACCTCGTCAACACCGCGTCCCGGCTCCAGTCCGCCGCGGCACCGGGCGTGGTCCTCGTCGGCGAGACGACGCAGCGAGCGGCGGCCGACGCGATCACGTTCGAACCTGCCGGCGAGCAGGTCCTCAAGGGGAAGGCCGCGCCGGTCCCGGCGTGGCGAGCCGTCCGGGTGGTCGCGGAGCGACGCGGGCGCAACCGGAGCGAGGCGCTCGAGGCGCCCTTCGTCGGGCGGGATGAGGAGCTCCGGCAGCTCAAGGACCTCTTCCACGCCACCGAGCGCGAGGGGAAGTCGCGGCTCGTCAGCGCCATCGGACCCGGGGGCATCGGCAAGACCCGCCTCGCCTGGGAGTTCCTGAAGTACCTCGACGGCCTGCTGGACCCCGTCTGGTGGCACGAGGGCCGGAGCCCCGCCTACGGTGACGGGATCACGTTCTGGGCGCTCGGCGAGATGGTCCGCGGTCGCGCCGGCCTCGCCGAGACCGACGACGAGGCGACAACGCGGGCAGGCGTGGCCCGGATCGTCCGCGCGCACGTGCCCGACGAGGTGGAGGCACGCTGGATCGAATCGGCGCTCCTCGCCCTGCTCGGCCTGGAGGCCGGCGTCGGTGCGGACCAGCTCTTCGCGGCGTGGCGGACCTTCTTCGAGCGCCTCGCGGCAGAGGCCCCGGTGGTCATGGTCTTCGAGGATCTGCACCACGCCGACACGGGCCTGCTCGACTTCATCGACCACCTGATGGACTGGAGTCGAAGCTCCCCGATCATGGTGATCACGCTCGCCCGACCCGAGCTGCTCGAGCGCCGCCCGGGCTGGGGGGCCGGCAAGCGCTCGTTCACCTCGATCACCCTCGAGCCACTCCCGCCCGATGATATGGAGCGCCTGCTCGCTGGTCTCGTGCCGGGCCTGCCGGCGACGATGGCCCGCGCGATCGTCGCGCGCGCCGACGGCATCCCGCTCTACGCGGTCGAGACCGTCCGGATGCTGCTCGCCCAGGGCCGGCTCGTCCTCCAGGGCGATGCCTACCAGCCGGTCGGCGATTTCGACGACCTGGCGGTCCCCGAGACGCTCACCGCGCTCATCGCCGCGCGCCTCGACGGCCTCGATCCTGCCGACCGCGGGGTGGTCGAGGATGCCGCAGTCTTGGGCCAGAGCTTCTCGGTCGCCGGGCTCGCCGCGGTCTCCGGCCTGGCGTCCGACGAGCTCGAGAAGCGGCTCGGCGGCCTGGTCCGGCGGGAGCTGCTGGCGCTCGACGTCGACCCGCGCTCACCCGAACGCGGGCAGTACGGCTTCGTCCAGGCGCTGATTCGCGAGGTCGCCTACAACACCCTCGCGAAGCGCGACCGCAAGGTCCGCCACCTCGCCGCGGCCCGCTTCTTCGAGAGCCTGGCAACGGACGAGCTCGCCGGCGGCCTTGCCAGCCACTACCTTGCTGCGCAGCGCCTTGCCGGCGACGGTGCCGAGGCGGATGCGCTCGCGGCGCAAGCCCGGGTCTCTCTGCGGGCCGCGGCCGAGCGCGCGTCCGCCCTCGGCTCCCACGAGCAGGCACTCGTCTTCCTCGAGCAGGCCCTGGAGGTGACGACCGATCCCGCCGACCGTGCGGACCTGCACGCGCGGGCGGCAGGGGCTGCCCAGCAGGGACTCGATTCGGACGTCGTCCTGCGCCATGCGGAGGCGGTCGTCCTGGAGCGCCGCCGGGCCGGAGATCGTCCGGCGATCGCCGCCGCCGAGGCGGCCTTCGCCCAGGCGGTCAACAACTCCCTCAGCGATCCGGCCCGCGCCGTCGAGATGCTCCTCCGGACCTGGGACGAGTTCTCCGACCTTGAGGAGACCCCCGCCGGCGTCGCGATCATGGCATCCCTCGGGCGCGCTTACCGCGGCCTCGACAGCTCGCCGGACGCGCTCGCATGGATCGACCGATACCTGCCGATTTCGGAGCGCCTGGACCTGCTCGACGAGACGGCCCGCGGGATCATGGGACGTGGCTCGGCACTCCTCACGGGCGGCCGACCGCGTGAGGGCGTGGTCCTCCTGCGCGGCGCCCACCAGATGGCCATGACCCACGACCTCGAGGTCGAGATGGGCGCGCGCGTCCTCCTCGCGTTCTACGAGCAGTGGGGCGAGCCGGCGGCGGGCCTGGCCCTCGGTCGCGAGGGCATGGAGATCGCGCGACGGAAGGGCTCGCGCTCGTACGGCTTCCTGATGGTCGGGAACGCCGTGATCGTCGCGTTCCGGGTGGGCGAGTGGGACTGGGCGGCCGCGACCCTCGACGAGTGGCTCGCGATCGAGGCGCGGAGGAGC
>JADGQG010000247.1 GCA_017882025.1 Chloroflexota bacterium | reverse complement strand
CCGGGCGAGCGAGTCCGCCATCGCGGCCGCGTCGCCACCCGGGAGATCGACCCTGCCCCAGCCCCCGGCGAACAGCGTGTCGCCGGAGAAGAGGATGCCGTCGTCGGCCGACAGGAGGCACACCGAACCCTCGGTATGGCCGGGCGTGTGGAGGACCTGGAGTCTGACGTCGCCGACGCGGACGACGCCGCCCTCCGCGAGCTCAACGGCAGGGACGCACGGCGGGATCGGGAAGGGCGCGAAGAGCGGCTGGGGATCGATCAGGCGGTGCCAGTCGGCGCGATGGGCGGCGATCTCGGCACCGGCCGTCCCCGCGGCGCCTGCGCCGTGGGGACGCGCATCGCTGCCGCCGGCTGCCTCGGCGACGACCGCGTCCGCGGCCTGCTCCAGCGACCACGCCTGGAGCGCGGCGTTCTCGCCCGTGTGATCCCAGTGGCCATGGGTCGAGACGATGAGGAGCAGGCGCCAGTCGCGGCGCCGGAGCTCGGCGACGACCCAGGGCAGGCCCGGGATCGCGCCGTCGATGACGATCGCCTCGCGGGTCCGCGGGTCGCCGACCAGGCAGACGTTCGTCTGCAGCGGGCCGATGGCGCGGATGACCAGCTCCATGCGCGAGATCGCTCCGATGACGCTCGCCGGACGCGGCGGGACCGCCGGGTCAGGCCTCCAGCTTCGTCCTGATGCAGTCGAAGGTCTGGCCGATCATCTTGTTCGCGGTCCCGTCGATCATTCGCGCGCCGACGCTGGCAAGCGTCCCCGAGATCGTGACGTCGGCCGCCCAGTCCATCATGGTCGCGCCGTCGGCGCCGTCGGTCAGGACCATCTTCGCGGTGGCGTCGACCGCGGTCCCGGGCGCCTGGCCGTGCACCAGCACGGTGGCATCGTCCGGCTCGTGGACCTCCGAGAACTCGGCATTGACCACGAACTTCGCGCTGATGAAGCCGACGCCGACCTTCGCGTGCGCCCGGAAGCGTCCGCCGTCGAGCTTCTCGATCGACTGCACGCCCGGCCCGCAGCTCGCGATCTGGTCCGGATCGGTCACGAACGCCCAGACCTTCGGGCGTGGGGCCTTGATCTCGACGCGGCCCTCGAACTTCATGCGGCGGCTCCTCGGTACGAGTGGTCAGGCCAGCGCGAGGTAGCGCGCCGGGTTCTTGGAGAACCGGGTCCGACAGCCCGCGCAGCAGAATGCGTAGGTCCGGCCCTCGTGGTCCGCGATGTGGCGCACGTCGGCAGGGTCCACGTGCATCCCGCAGACCGGGTCGACGAGGATGATCTCCTCGCCCGCGCCCCGCTCCGGCGACGCGGCTGGCGCCGCCGCAAGGGAGGGCGCCGCGAACGTCGCGGGTGTCGCGGAGGCGGAGGCGGCGACCGAGCCGGCCAGCGTCGCCGGTCCGGGCATCGCCACGAACGGGGCCCGACCGCGACGCACCTGCACGAGCTCGGCGAGGACGGACAAAGCCACCTCCGCGGCGCCGACGGCGCCGAGATCGAGGCCGCAGGGAGCCCGAAGGGCCGCCCGGCGCTCGGCCGGCACGCCGACGAGCTCAAGGTACTCGGCCACCGCGGCTGCGCGCCGCGCGCTCGCCACGAGACCGACGTACGCGACGTCCCGGCCCAGTGCGGCGACGAGCGCCTCCTCGTCCCACTGGCCCTGGCTCGCGACGACGACATACGGAGACCCGAGCGCGTCGAGCCCGTCGAAGTCGCGGGCGACATGGACCCGGACGCCGTCCGGGAAGAGGTCGCCGCTCGCCGACGGATCGATCGCGGTGACCTGCCAGCCGGCCCGCATGCCGAGCTCCGCGAGCGACCGTGCGATCGGCGTGACGCCGACGACCCACAGCTCGGGCGACGGCAGCTGCGGCTCGATGAAGATCTCAAGCGTCCCACCCGAATGGCAGGTCATGACGAGATCGATGATCCCGTCGGCGCGCCGGGATTCGGTCGGCTGCTCCGCCGACAGGCGGAGCAGCCGGGGCTCGCCATCGGCGAGCGCGCGGAGCGCCTCGGCGATGACGGACGGCTGGGCGCAGCTCCCACCGACCCAACCCTCGATGGTTCCGTCGGGATGGATGATCCCGCGCGCGCCGGGCTTCGCCGAGGTCGGGCGCGCGACCGCGACGACCGTGGCGAGGACGAACGGGCGGCCGGCCTCGGCGAGGTCGGCCGCTCGCGCGAGAATCCCGGCGGCCGGGCTGCCCATCAGGCGGTGAGTCCCTTCTCGTTGAGGATCGCCCAGACCTTCTGGGGCGTCATCGGGATGTCGATGTGGCGGACCCCGACGTGCCAGAGCGCGTCGACGACCGCGTTCGCGAACGCCGGGGGCGCGCCGACCGTGGCCGACTCGCCGACGCCCTTCGCGCCGATCGGATGGTGCGGGGATGGGGTGATGGTCTTTCCCGTCTCCCAGGCCGGGGTCTCCACGGCCGTCGGGACGAGGTAGTCCATGAAGGTCCCCTGCATGTTGTTGCCGTTCTCGTCGTAGGTCATCTCCTCGTACAGCGACGGTGCGAGGCCCATGGTGAGCCCGCCGTGGATCTGACCCTCGACGATCATCGGGTTGATGATGTTGCCGCAGTCGTCCACAGCGACGAAACGGCGGACCTGGACCTGGCCCGTTCCCCGATCGATGTCGACGACGCAGATGTACGAGCCGAACGGGAAGGTGAGATTCGGGGGGTCGTAGTAGTCGACCGCTTCGAGGCCGGCCTCCATT
>JADGQG010000246.1 GCA_017882025.1 Chloroflexota bacterium | reverse complement strand
GGGCTCGCCGGTGCGTGGGTCGAGCAGGTGATGCACGTCTCGACCGTCGTCGGTCCGCCAGCGGTGAACGGCGATCGACGAGGTGCAGATCGCGCCGTCGTGGAGCGCGACGACCGCGGGCATCTCGCCCCCGGTGGGATCCTCGATCGCCACCATCCACGGCCCGCCCTCGGGGGCGTTTCCGCGCGCGATGAGATCGCCACCGGCCTCGAGGAGCGCACCCGTCCCAGGGTCGTCGAGCTCCGGGAGAGTCGTCGCGAGGACCTTGCCCGCCCAGCGGATCGCGAGCCCCTTGCCGATCCCGCCGAGGTCCACCGGCGCGGCGACCGCGGCCCGGGACGCTCGCGGGTCGCAGTGGAGCCACCCGCCGTCGGGGAACGTGGGACGGGTCCCACCCGGCGCGGTGGTATCCGCGACGATCTCCAGCGGAACGCCGATGTAGCCGAGCCGTTCCAGGTCGCGCAGGATGCGTGGGTCGAACGCGCCCCCGGTCATCCTTCGCGCCCGCTCGGCAGCCGCAAGGGCCGCGACCAGGCGCGGGTGGATCGCCACCCCGGCGGGATCTCCCGCCACGTCATTAAGGCGAACGAGGTCGCTGGTGGCGCGAAAACGCGAGAGCGCCTGCTCGATCTCCTCGATCGCGGCGGACACCCCCGCCCAGCCGGCCTCGGCGCGATCCGTTGCCACGCCGACGACGGTCAACCGCAGCGGCGACCCCATGGCACGGCGCTCGAATCGGGCCGCGCCATCAGACGGGGCCGAGGCCACGTCCGCGTGCTCGCCCTGGGGTTCGGTGCTCGTCGTCAGCAGGGCTTGCCCGATGCCGTCGTGCACGCGTGGACCGGGGGTGGGGGCGCGCTGACGACGGGTGGGCTGACGGGAACGACCGGGAGTGGCGCGGGCCTCGGAGCCGCGACGACCGGCGCGGGGGCAGCGGCCGCCGCCGGCGCGGGGTTCGCGACCGCAGGAGCGCTGTTGCCAACCGACGGCGCGCTCGATCTGGCGACCGGCGCGCCCGACCTGGCCACCGGGGCGCTGTAGGCCGACGCTGATCCGGTCAGACTGGGTGCCGCGATCGAGACCGCTGGAACGGAGAGGGCCGCCGCCCACCCGGCCGCTGACTGCACCTGCTGGCCGAGCTTGGCGAGCGCCTTCTCGTGTCCGACGATCCCATTGGCGATTCCCGTGTAGCCATTTGCGGCGTGGGTATACGCCCCCGTCAGCCTGCCGAGGCTGCTCTCCATCGCGTCGTGGGCGCTCTTGAGACCGGCCACAGCATCCGCGGCGGGCGCGCGGTCGGCAGCCAGCTGCAGGTCGGAGGCGGATTGGAGCGCCGTGACACCGGCAAGCGAGATGGCGTAGAGCCCGGCGGTCATCCCGACGGCCACGACAACGTGGATCGGGCGGCGCGTCGACGCGGCCGGGCGCGCGGCGGCGATCGGCGGCACGAGGCCGAGGGTTGCGCTTCCCGCGGTTCGCGGCGGAAGCGGTCGCGGTCCGGGCGACCGGACCGGGAGCTGGCGCGTGGCCTCAGTCATCGGTGCCTCCCGGTGGCGGGGTGCCCGAGGCTCCTGTCGTCGCGTGTGCCGTGGGCGCCGGAGTCGGGGCGACGGGGGCGACCGTGGTCGTGACTGCTCCCGGCGTCGGCTGGGCTGTCGCGGTGGGCTGGGGTGTCGCGCTCGATGGCTGGGGTGTCGCTGCCGGTGGCCGAGGCGTTGCGGCCGGCCGTGCCAGGGCGGACTGCCGCAACAGGGCGGCCTGTCGGGCCGCGGCGACCTGCAGCGCCACGCTTGCGGAGGCGGCCTGCTGATTCAGGCCGGCCAGCCTTTGCTGGGAAGCTGCGACCTGCGCGCGAAGGGTCTTGGCCGTGCCGTCGTCCGCGGCGATCCGTCCGTTGGCCGCATCGAGGGCGGCCTGGAGCTGTGACGTCTGGGAGATTGCCGCCTGGAGGCGTGCCTCCAGGTCGGTCCCGCGAGCCTGCTCACTTGCCAGCTTCGCGGCGAGGCTCTCAGCGCTGACCGGAGGTGCCTGTGGCGGCGCTGCGGATGCCGTCCACTGGGCGGCGCCGTCGATCGCGGCGGCACCCAGCCCGAGGCTTCCCACCACGCCGACCGTGACCGCCGCGCGGCGGGCGACGACCTTGACCGTACTGTTCATTGCGAGTCCTCCATGAGCGCCGCCCCGAGCGGAGCGGTTGCGTGGTCAGCGGCTACCTCTCGCGGGGGTGCGGCGCGAACCGGGATCGAGCCGGGCGGCGTCGTCCGCTCGCTGGCTCCCGGAACAGGCCGGGGGCGAAGCTGGCCCTGCGCGTCCGGCAACGAGGATGCGAAGGTCGGCCGCGACTTCTTCGAGACCCAGTACCGATACGCGCTCGCCAGCATCACGAGCAGGCCCGTCCCGACGTAGAGGGGAACGAGCGTGGTGCTATCCGTTCCAGACAACAGGCCGTGAAGCCAGGAGCCGATCCACGCGACGAGTGCGAATCGATGCAGCTTGAGCCACAGGCCCTTGGGCAGGAGGCTCGACCACCGCGCCGTGATCCCCGAGACGAGCGCCGCGTAGAGGCCCAGCGTCCCGAGTGCGACCGGAGCGCTGCGGTACGACGAGAGCCCCGGCACGAACGACCCGGCGATCCCGACGCCGGCGTACGGGTCGAGGATGATGCTCACGACGTGCGCGACGAGAAACGCGACGACGAAGACGAACAGGTTCTCGTGCCA
>JADGQG010000245.1 GCA_017882025.1 Chloroflexota bacterium | reverse complement strand
GCGGCCGAGCGCGTGATCGTCGTGGTCGAGGAGCTCGTCGACGAGACCGTCATCCGGGCCGACCCGAACCGGACGATCGTCCCCGGGATCGTGGTCGATGCGGTCGTGGTCGAGCCGTGGGGCGCCCATCCGTCCTATGTCCAGGGCCGCTACGACCGCGACAACCGCTTCTACCGCGACTGGGACCCCATCAGCCGGGATCCCGCTGCCACCGAGCAGTGGCTGCGTGACTGGGTCTACGACCTCGATGGCCGCGCGGCATACGCGGAGAAGCTCGGCCCGGAGCGACTGCGCTCACTCCTGCCGAGCGGCTCCGCCCCGTCGGGCGTGGTCGACTACGGGGAGTACCGCTGATGGCTGCCGAGCGCCCCGGAGACGGTCCCACGCCCGCGGCCGCGAACTCCGCCCAGTTCTCGAAGTCCGAGATGATGATCGTGGCGGCTGCCCGCGAGCTCGCCGGGCAGCGCGTCTGCTTCGTCGGCGTCGGCCTCCCGAACATTGCCGTGAACCTCGCCAAGCGCACGGTCGCCCCCGACATGGAGCTCGTCTACGAGGCCGGCGTGTTCGGCGCCCGCCCGGCGCGACTCCCGCTCTCGATCGGCGACCCCACGATCGTCACCGGCGCGACGGCGGTCACGAGCATGTGGGAGCTCTTCGCCTACTACCTGCAGGGCGGCCTGATCGACGTCGGCTTCCTGGGCGCGGCTCAGATCGATCGCTTCGGGAACATCAACACGACCGTCATCGGCGAGTACGCGCATCCGAAGACGCGGCTCCCCGGGTCGGGCGGCGCCTGCGAGATCGCGATCAATGCGCGCCAGATCTTCGTGATCATGCGCCAGTCGGCCCGCTCCTTCGTGGAGCGGATCGACTTCCGGACCTCGCCCGGGAACCTCGGCGGCGCCGAGAAGTCGGAACGGATCCGGCGCGAGCAGGGCTGGCTGGGCAGCGGTCCATCCGTCGTGGTCACGGACCTCGGGATCTGGCACTTCGACGAGACCGGCGAGATGCGCCTCGACTTCCTCCACCCGGGCGCGACCCTCGACGAGGTCCGCGCGACGCTCGGCTGGGAGCCGCACGTCTCCCCGTCGCTCGCTCCGACGCCCGCGCCCACACCGGAGGAGCTCCGGCTCATCCGCGAGGAGCTCGACCCGGAGGGGATGTACACCAGGTAGGGTGCGGCGCCGTGTGGCGCCGTTCGGTCCGCGTGCTCCGCCGAGCGACGAGGGTCGGGATCGCACACGGGGCGCGGCGCCAAGCCCGGCGTGCCCACCCTGGGGCGGGCTCGCGGGCCGGGTCGTCGGACGGCGGCGTCGTCATGGTCGTCCGTCGTCGGGTTTCACGCGGTAGTCACGGGAGTGCTGGTAAGTCCGGACTGCACCGGGTTCGAGCGACTCGAGTCGCCGTTCCGGACGATCGCGAGCAGGATTCGCCGATCGACCCGAGTCCGGCCGGCCGCGAGGCATCGCGACGCGCGCCTACGAGCATCCCCCGGGGTGTTGGGAGGTGCAGGCCCCGGGGTGTTGGGACGTGCAGGCCGAACCCCGCGGCGGCCATGTCGGCAGCCGCGGTACTGAGGAGTGCAGACGCAACGGCCGCCGAACGGACGCGCCCGTAAGCGCCAGCCCTCGACCCGCGCCCACCGGCTCCGACCCGGAGCGGCCCTGGGTCAGCTCGACGAGCTCGAGAGCACGTGGGTCGGCCGCACCACCATGACCGGGCACCGGGCATGTCGGACGACGTGGTCAGAGACGCTGCCCAGGAAGAGCCGCCCCACCGTGCCGCGCTCGTGCGTGCCCACGACGATCAGGTCGGCGTGCTCCGCGGCCGCCGCCTCGACGATCGACTCGCCGGGGTCGCCGTCCCAGGTCAGGCCCTCCGCGGTCGCACCACCGGCACGTGCCCGCTGGACGACGCCCTCCACCGCGACCAGGCGGCCGGACCGGACCTCCGGCGAGCCGGAGACGGCGGAGACGACGACCAGCCGGCTGCCCAGCCGAGCGGCCAGCTCGATGGCCTGCTCCTCGGCGGCCTCCGACGCCCGCGAAGCGTCGGTGGCGAGGAGGATCGTCTCGATGTGCGCCATGGTCAGCTTCGTCCCGTCTTCGGTGCTGCGCCGCAGAGCGGGCGCCTACGTCAGGAGCGGCGTCAGGTCCACCTTGGTCGGCGTGACGATCAGGGTGTTGACCATCCCGAACATTCCCTCGGTCCCTTCGACGTGCGGCAGGATGTGGCAGTGGAACGCCCACACTCCCGGCCGGTCGACATCGACGATGACGTCGTAGCGTTCGCCGGGGTTGACGCCCAGCGTGTCGGCGAAGAACTCGGCAGTGCCCAGCCGGGCGCCGTCGCGCGCGACGACGCGCATCCGGTACCCGTGGAGGTGCCACGGGTGCATCATGATTCCCTCGTTCATGAAACGGACGAGGACCTTCTCGCCCTTCGCGGCGACGATCGGCGCCACGGCCGGGAACCCGTGCCCGTTGATCGTGAAGCCGCCGACCGTGTCGTTCGAGATCCAGGTGTACTCCTGGGTGACCCCGAACTTCCTGGCATAGGTCTCGGCCGGATCCTTCGGGTCGACGATGAACGCGGCGAGGAGGCCGCGCCCGACCTGGTCTGTCGCGTTGTGGTGCGAGTGGTACATCATCGAGCCGTGCGGGGTGGCGGTGAACTCGTAGGTGAACGTCTCGCCGGGCGCGATCGGCTTCTGGGTGACGAACGGGA
>JADGQG010000244.1 GCA_017882025.1 Chloroflexota bacterium | reverse complement strand
GTGGGGGCGCTGAGCTTCCCCAAGCGATAGGCACGCTCGGGCCATCGTGTGGGCGGGACCGTCGGGCAACGTAAGCGAGATCGGCGTGCCGCGAGCTTAGATGCCGCCGAATTCCACCCCCGTCGCCTCCCGGCCGAGCTCCCACAGACGGGCAGCAACAGCAGCGTCCCGACCGCTCGCGAAGACCGGGACCACCCTGGGACGGCCCCGCCCCTGGGCGATGCCATCGGGCGCGACGAGCTCTCCGCCCACCAGACCCGGAGCGGTGGCCGCGAAGACGGTGGGCCAGGCCCCGGCGCGCGCCGACTGCAGGACCAGGCGCATCAGGCGCGCGCCGATGGTGAGCCGCTCGGGCCGCCCGGCCGCCCGGGCGCGCTGGCTGCCGAGGCCGGTGGCCGCCCCGCCCGGGTGGCAGGCGACGCTCAGGATGTCGCTCCCGGCCGCGCGAAGCCGGCGGCCCAGCTCCACCGCGAACAGCAGGTCGGCCTGCTTGCTGTCCGCGTAGCAGCGACCTGCCCGGTAGGGTTCGCGTGGTCGCAGGTCCTCCAGAGTCGTGGCGGCGGACAGGTGACCCCGCCGGGCCATGAGGCTGGCCACGGTGACGATCCGCCCGCCAGGATGGAGGAGTGGGAGGAGCAACCCGGTCAGCGCGAAGTGGCCGAGGAAGTTGGTCGCCATCTGGATCTCAAAGCCGTCGGCCGACGCGCGACGCGGCCCGCCGCTCGTGCCGGCGTTGTTGATGAGCATGTCGAGGCCGCGCGCCAGCTCGACCTCGCGTCGCCCGAACCGGCGGACCGAGTCGAGCTCCGAGAGGTCGATCTCGGCCACCGCGAGGCGCGCCTCCGGGACGGTGCGGGTGATCTCCTCCACCGCGCGCCGGCCGCGCGCCGGGTCGCGCACAGCCAGGACCACCTCGGCCCCGGCCGCGGCGAGCAGGCGGCTCGCCTCCAGGCCGATCCCGCTGCTGGCCCCGGTGACGATGGCTCGCCTCCCGGCGAGGTCCGGGATGTCCCGCTCGGTCCAGGTGCTCCTCGCCATGCGATCCTCCTAGGCGCCGCGGACACGCCGATGTCGTGCGGCCGAAGACGGGCCGCGCTCGATCTCCACCGGGACCAGTATCGTCGTTGCGATTCAGCCCCGTGGTTGAACGGCAATGCGCGCGATCTTGCCGTCGTGCCGGCTCGTACGAGTACCTGGAGACATGTTCGCCACGGGTCTCGGAGCCCCAACTCCGTCCCGTCCGTCCTGGCGAGATCTGGAGCCGTAGGCAGCAAGAGCGATGGCCCCTGGTGTTTCGTCCAGAGGCCATCGCTGCTCGTTGCGTCGGGCGGGTCTACTTGCCCTTCTTGCCCGACTTCTTGTCCGGCTTCGCCTTCTTGTCCTTGGCCACCGCGGTCTCCTTCGAGCAGGTTAACGTGCACAGGCTAGAGCATCGGTGGGCCATCCGTGGCCCCTGCCGCCGGGGGCTCCTTGGCTGGTGCGTGGCGTCGACGCGCGTGGGGAGGTCCGCATCCAGCCGGACATCGTGCTCGGCGACGGCCACACGATCCGGTTTGCGATCGACGCCAAGTACAAGCGGGTCGATCCGGAAGCAGACGTCTACCAGGCCCTCGCGTATGCGAAGGCGCTCAACTTGCGGCGGATCGCGCTCGTGTACCCGGCAGACGGGGAGGTCGCGCCTGCCACCCACCGCATTCGGAACGATGACGTGTCGATTCTCGTGCGCACGGTGCCGGTCGGGACCGATGCTGCCGGGTTTGTCGGGCTTGATCTCCGGGCGGCGCAGGCGGCGCGAGACCCGCTCCGCGAACTTGATGGAGCGTTGGCCGGCCGCGAGGCTGCCTGCCCGAGCCGGCCGATCAGGCGCGCGGTTCGAAACGCCGCTTCGCGAGTTCCACGAGGGCAAGATACGCAGCCACGATGACGACGAGGAGCAGCCAGAACGTGACCGGCAGCGCGCTGAACCCGAGCACGTCGCCGAGCGGACTCAACGGGATGATCACCGCGGCCGCGAGGGCGGCCACGATCGCGCCCAGGAGCGGGCGGCTCGGGCGACTCAGCCAGAACGGGCTGCGGCGGGTCCGGATCACGAGCACGACAAGGATCTGGGTGAAGAGCGACTCGATGAACCAGCCGGTGTGGAAGGCCCGTTCGTTCTGCCCGAGGACCAGGAGCAGCAAGCCGAACGTCACGAAATCGAAGACCGACGAGATCGGTCCGAAGATGAGCATGAACCGCTGGATCGCATGGACGTCCCAGCGCGCCGGGACGGCGCCCACGTCGGGATCGACGGTGTCGGTCGGGATGGCAGTCTGCGACGCGTCGTAGATCAGGTTGTTGAGGAGGATCTGGCCCGGCGTCATGGGCAGGAAGGGCAGCAGGAGCGCCGCCCCGGTCATGCTCAGCATGTTGCCGAAGTTGGAGCTCGTGCCCATGCGGATGTACTTGAGGGTGTTGGCGAACGTGCGTCGGCCCTCGATCACGCCCCGGCTGATCGCCTCCAGGCTCGACTCGAGGAGGATGATGTCGGCCGCGGAGCGCGCCACGTCGGTGGCGTTGTCGACGCTGATCCCGACGTCGGCCGTGTGGAGTGCCGGCGCATCGTTGATGCCGTCGCCGAGGTAGCCGACGACCGCGCCCGAGTCGTGCAGTGCGCGGATCACCTGGAGCTTCTGATCCGGATCGACGCGCGCAAAGATCGTCGTCCGCTTGGCCCGGGCCACGAGCGCCGGGTGCGTGA
>JADGQG010000243.1 GCA_017882025.1 Chloroflexota bacterium | reverse complement strand
AGCTGGATCCGATCGTGCTTCGCGATCGGCTCTCGCTGGCGGGCATCGCCGTGCTCGCGTGGTTCGCGGCATTCGGCGGGTCGTGGGTCGCCTACGACATGTACGCGTACTGGTCCGTCGACCCCCATGCGCCCTATCACTTCGACTTCAGCCCGGACCAGTACGGCGCGTTCCGGTACAGCCCCGCCATCGCCCAGCTCCTCTCGCTCTTCCATTTCCTGCCGTGGCCGGCGTTCGCAATCGGCTGGTTCGCCATGCTCGCGCTCGTGGTCGCGTGGCTGGGCCGGCGGTGGTCGCTCGCGCTCCTCGTCTTCTTCCCGATCGTGTGGGATGGATACCTGGGCAACATCGAGATCCTGCTTGCGGCCGCCATGGTGCTCGGGTTCCGCAGGCCGGCGGCATGGGCATTTGTGCTCCTCACGAAGGTGACGCCGGGGATCGGGCTCCTCTGGTTCGTCGCGCGGCGCGAATGGAGGAACCTGGCCATCGCGCTCGGCGCGACGGCCATCATCGCCGGCATCTCGTTCGCGATCGCCCCCGCGCTGTGGCTCGAGTGGCCGCGCTCGATCCTGTCCGTCCAGGGCCGACCCGCCCCGGTGGCAACCGTGGCCCGCGTGCTCGCCGCAGCGCTGCTCGTCATCTGGGGCGCCCGCACGAACCGGCCGTGGACCGTGATCGTCGCCGGCACCCTTGCCCTTGCCTGGCTGGACCTCAAGACCACGGCGATGCTCATCGGCCTGGCGCCGTTCCTGCCGGCCCTGCCCGGCGACGAGGGGGTTCCGGACGTGGTGCCGCCGGCGAAGCCGGGCAAGCGCGGCGACCCGCTCCTGGTCCGCGCCCGTCCCTGACTGCGACGGTCCCCTCATCGCGCCGATTCCCCTGACGGCGACGCGGTAGCGGGGCGTCAGGCTGTCGTGGCGGCGGCGGTCCAGTAGCGCTCGGCGTGGATGTCGGCCGGCGCCACGCCATGGGCGAGCAGCGCGATCTCCGCAGCCGCGACCATCCCGGGGTTGCCACACAGGTAGGCCGAGAGGCCCTCGGGCGGCAGCTCCGCGGATCGAAGGACGGAGGCAAGCACCGCCTCGGCGCGCCCCGTGCGCCCCTTCCAGGCTCGGTTGGCGGGGTCGTCGGGTCGAGAGATGGTCGGAACGTACGTCATCGGCAGCCCGCCGGCGGCCAGGCTCGCGATCTCGTCACCACAGACGAGGTCCTCGGTCCGGGCCGCTCCGTGCACGAGGATGGTGCGCGGCGGATTCTGACGCCGGGCAAGCGTGCGGAGCATCCCCAGGAAGGGGGCAAGGCCGGTGCCCGTGGCGACGAAGAGGTGCGCCCGCTGGTCGTCGCCGAGAAGCGTGAATGCACCCTTGGGCGGCCCGAGCCGGACGCGCGATCCCACCGGCAGCTCCCAGAGACGCGGCGTGAGCGCGCCGTCCGGCACGTGTCGAACGAGGAACTCGTGAGCATCTGCGTGCTCCGGATCGCTCGCGGGCGAGTACGGCCGCTGGACGATCCGGTCGTCCACCCGCACGCCGAGCGCAAGGTACTGCCCCGCCACGAATGGCGCGACGCCGGCATCGGGCCGGACCACCAGCCGCGCGACGGTCGGGCTCAGCAGGTCGCGCGCCACGAGCACCGCGTTGTCCGCGAGGTCGGGCGCCCGCCGCACACCGCGCGGGCCGTCCGCGAACGTCCGGGGGCCGTCCGCGAACGTCCGGGGGGCGATCTCGACGACCATCAGGCGACCTGCGCGTCGACCGCGTCGACCGCCGCGCGCGCCCATTCCGGGTCGATCCACCAGCCGCGATCGATCTCGGCGAAGGCGGCCCACGCCCCGGGCAGCCGGCTGTCGAGCATGATCGCGCCCTGTGGGCAGGCGGACTCGCACGCGCCGCACTCGATGCAGGCGTCCGGGTCGATGTAGGCCTTCCGGTCGGCTGCCGGGTCGTGCGAGATGCAGTCGACGGGGCAGACGGTGACGCATGCCTGGTCGAGGTGGTCGATGCAGGGGGCGGCGATCACGTAGGCCATCGGATGTTCCTCGGGTGACGGGCCGCTCATCGGCCGATACCCGAATAGAGCCACGCAGGCCCACGAACGATGTCAGGAACCAGATGAGAATGCCCACATCTGTCGGGACCCAGGGTCACGACACCTGTCGGGAGGGCAGTTCGGGCATCTCCCCGGAAGTCCGGACATCCGGGCAACCGGCCCCGGCGCGAGCGGCGCGCGGAGTACGCTCATGACAGCAAGCCGAACGCGAGGAACCAGATGACCGCCACCCGCATCGAGACGGACTCCATGGGCCCGATCGAGGTCCCGGCCGACCACTACTGGGGCGCGCAGACGCAGCGATCGCTCCACCATTTCGCGATCAGCCGCGACACCATGCCGGTTCCCATCGTCCGGGCGTTCGGAATCCTCAAGCGCGCGGCCGCCGAGGTGAACGCCGACCTGGGCCTCCTGCCGCCCGAGAAGCGCGACCTCATCGTCCGCGCCGCCCGCGAGGTGGAGGACGGCACGCTCGCGTCGGAGTTCCCGCTCCGCGTCTGGCAGACCGGCTCCGGGACCCAGTCCAACATGAACGTGAACGAGGTGATCGCCGGGCGCGCCAACGAGCTGGCCACGGGCAGCCGCGGCGGCAAGGCGCCGATCCACCCGAACGACCACGTGAACATGAGCCAGTCGTCGAACGACACGTTCCCGACCGCGCTCCACATGGCGGTCGCGACGGAGATCGAGCTGCGCCTGGTCCCCTCCGTG
>JADGQG010000009.1 GCA_017882025.1 Chloroflexota bacterium | reverse complement strand
CGCTAGCACGAAGGACGGCACGTTCCGGAACCGGACGCTCAGCACGCGGCCGGCCTCGGCGTTGCAGCGCGCGACGCAGGCCAGGCGGCCGGACGGGACGTCCACGCTGACCGTCGTCTGGGGGCCGGTCATCGGCAGCCGGCCGCTCTCCAGCGCCCAGGTCACGAGCGCGATCGTCCCGTGGCCGCAGGCGGTGGAGTAGCCGTCGTTGTGGAAGAACAGAACGCCGAGATCGGCGCCGCCGTCCTCCGGCTCGACGACGAAGCAGCCGTACATGTCCGCATGACCGCGCGGCTCGTTCACGAGCAGCCTGCGCACGTGGTCCAGGTGCGCGGCGGCCCAGCGCCGTTTCTCGAGAATCGTGGTGCCCGGGATCTCGGCCACGCCGCCGGTCACGATCCGGAACGGCTCGCCGCCCGCGTGGTAGTCGATGGTCGTGACCTCCAGGCGGCCAGGCCGCTGGGGATCGGGGATCGGGTGGTCGCTCATCGGCCGTGCGTCGGCGCGTTGGCGCCAGGCGATGCGTCAGCCCCCGTCGGCGCGTCGGCGCCAGGCGACGCGTCAGCCCCCAGCGGCGCGTCGGTCCCGGCCTCCGACCCGGAATGCGCCGCGAGGCGGGCCACGAGCCGCATCCGAACCGCGGGCCAGTCCTCGTCGGTGATCGCGTACCAGGCGGAGTCGCGGATGCGGCCGTCGGCCATCCGCATGTGCTTGCGGAAGACGCCCTCGAACTGCGCGCCGAGCGCGAGGATGGCCGCTCGGGACCGCTCGTTCCGAGCGTCGGTCTTGAGCTCCACTCGCATCGCGCCGAGCGTGTCGAACGCCCGGGTCAGCAGGAGCAGCTTCGCCTCCACGTTGATGCCGGTCCCCCAGCTGGCCGGCGCGAGCCACGTCCAGCCGATCTCGAGGCGCCGGTGGGCCGGCACGATCCCCATGTAGCGCGTGCTGCCCACGACGCGGCCCGTCGACGCGTCGAGCGCCGCGAAGGGCATCTCCGTGCCGGCGTCGCGAGCCCGGAGCGCGTCGGCCAGCCACGCCCGGAGCGCGGTCTCGCCGTCGAGTGGCTCAAAGAGCCACGTCCACGTGGCGGGGTCCACGGCGGCGGCGAGGAGTCCCGGGACGTGGCGCTCATCGAGCGGCTCAAGTCGGACGCGCTCCCCCTGGAGCACGGGGCTGCGAGTCCAGTCGGCGGCGTCAAACATCACCACCCAGTCTACCGGCGGTCGTGCAGGCGAGCGGGAGGTGGCGCCGTCGTCGTCGCCGGGTTCGGCGAACGCGCCGGGATCGCTGGCTCACGCCGGCGCCTCGACGAGCCGGGCGGCGTGCCAACGAGCCGGGCGGCGCGGTTCTAGACTCACCTGCCGCAGCCGCGGTCCACTCCAGCGGAGCCACACGTGTCGACATTCAGCGACCTCGTCCCGTCGTTCTTCGCCGACCTGTTCCGGGCGAACCCGGTGCTCGCCACCGCGCTCGGGAACCACGACCACGACGGCGAGTGGCCGGACCAGTCACCGGCGGGCACGGCATCCCGCATCGCGCTCCTGGACCGCTGGACGCAGGCGTTCGCGGCCCTGCCCGAAGCCGAGCTGGGCCCCGACGAGTCGGTGGACCGCGAGATCATCATCGGCGAGCTGGCCGCCTTCCGATTCTCCGAGACGGTCCTCTGCGAGGAGGCTTGGGACCCGCTGTCCACGGTCTACCTGCTGGGATCCGGGCTCCACGCGCTCCTGGCCCGCGAGTTCGCCCCGCTGGGCGTGCGCCTCGCCTCCGCCGCCGGGCGGATCGAGGGAATCCCGCGCCTCGTCGCTGACGCGTCCGCGCGACTCACCGGCCTTCCCGGCCGGCCGGTCTCGCGGCTCCACCTGGATACGGCGCTGCGGCACCTCCCGGGAACCGCCGAGCTGTTCGACGACGCGCTCGCCGCCGCGGCCGCCGCCGACGAGGATGGCGAGCTGTGCGGCGTGCGGGCACGCCTGGAGGCGGGCGTCCCGCCGGCGCGCGACGCGCTGGATCGGTTCGCGCGCCACCTCTCGGACGTCGTGAAGCCGGCGGCGGAGGGTGAGGGCCGGCTGGGCCCGGCGCTCTACGCGGCGAAGCTCCGCCACACGCTCCGGATTGACATGACGCCGGACGAGCTGGAGGCACGTGCCCGACGCGAGTTCGACGTCGTCCGCGCCGAGATGGTCCGGATCGCCCGGTCCATGTGGCCGGCAGTCCGCGGTGCCGAGGCTGCCCCGGACGATGACGCGGCCGCCGTCCGGGCCATGCTGAACCACGTCGCGGCCCAGCACCAGCCGCCCGAGCGCCTGGTGGACTTCTGCCGCGAGGAGCTGGCGCGGATCGAGGCCTTCTGCCGCGACAACGACGTGGTGGAGCTCCCGCGGGAGCCGCTGGCGATCGAGTGGACGCCGCCGTTCCTGCGCTCGTTCGCCGGCGCGATGCTGCTCCCGCCCGGTCCGCTGGATCGAGGCCTGGGCAGCTTCTTCTACGTGACACCGACGCCGGCCGACTGGACACCCGAGCAGGTGGAGTCGTACCTGCGCGAGGACAACGACCGCATGCTTCGCCTCCTCACGATCCACGAGGCCGTTCCTGGCCACTACCTCCAGCTGGCCCATTCGAACCGGACGCCGTCACTGGTGCGGGCGGCCTTCAGCTCGGGCGTCTTCGCCGAGGGCTGGGCCGTCTACGTCACGCAGGTGATGATGGACCTGGGGTACGGCGCGGAAGATCCCGGCCTCCTGCTGACCCACTGGAAGTTCTACCTCCGCACGGCGACGAACGCGCTCATCGACGTCGGGATCCACGCCCGCGGGATGACCGAGGCGGAGGCCGTGGGGCTGATGGTCGAAGGCGGCTTCCAGGAGCGTTCCGAGGCGGTTGCGAAGTACGAACGGGCCCGACTCTCCTCCGCGCAGCTCGCCGAGTACTTCGTCGGGTCGGTGGCGATGTGGGACCTCGAGGAGGAGCGGCGCCGCCGGTTCGCCGTCGCGTCGGGTGACCCACGCGGCGCCGCTGCCGTGCCCGCGCCACGCGTCGTGGGCGGCTACGGGCCCACGCCGGGCTTCACGTACAAGGAGCATTTCCAGGCGGTCCTGGCCCACGGGACGCCGCCGATTCCCGCCCTGCGGCGGATCCTGCTGGGCTGAAGCAGGGCGGCATGGCCGGCGCATCAGCCGGCCGGCGAGACTCTGGTGAACCAGGTCCGACGCGTCGACCTCTCCGACGAACTGCCGCCCGACGCGATCGTCCATCCAGTGCGGACGGGGCCACGGGACACAGCCCTGGACGCAATTCGAAGCGGGCTGCCGAGCGCCAGCTGCTTCGGCCCGGCCGACGCCTCAGGCTCGCGCGCGGCCCGCCGCTTCGGGCCCGCGCGCCGCCCGGATCCGCTCGACCGCGCGTCGGAGGAGCTCGAGGCCGGCCGGGTCCAGGTCGTACGTCCACTCGCGGATTCGCTCGTGGCGCCCGAACCGGGCCGCCAGCCCGATCTCGAACGCTTCGCGTGTCAGGAGCAGGAGGTCGGCGGTCCTGTCGGCGCGGTCCAGGGCCGTCTCGTCGCCCTGGAGCGCCGTCAGCAGCTCCACGCCCTGGCCGCCCGATTTGCGCAGCCATTGGGCGATGTTCTCGGTGCTCCGCTCGGTGGCGCAGACGAGCCCAACCGTGCTTCCCGGCGGCAGCGCCCGGACCTCGTCCAGCAGCTCCGCGTACGACGGGGCGGCGAGCATCGCGATGACCGGGGCGCGTCCATTCACGAGTGCGATCGTCTCGTCGGCGTGGAACGTGGACGTGGCCACCAGGTCGTAGTGGAAGCGACCCAGGCGTTCGTCCATCCGGTCGATCAGGACGCCGTCCGCGTCGGCGAGGCCGTCGAATGAGTCGGCAATCCGCTCGGCGGCCCGCTGCGCGTCGGAGGTCGTGCATTCCACGAACAGGACCTGGACGCGCGGCCCGGGCCGCTTCCGCTCTGCCGCGACGGCGTAGACGGCCGAGGCGACCTCGTCGGCGGAGTAGCCGGAGCGCGCGGCCGACCGGAGCAGCTCCGCCACGAGGGCCTCCAGCGCGCCCGACGTGCGGCGCTGGGGGGCCCGAGCCGCGACCCGCGTGCCGGCCCCCTGGCGCGACACCACGTAGCCGGCCTCCGCGAGCCGCCGGTAGACCGCCCGGACCGTGTTCGGGTTGACGTGCAGGATCGCGCCCAGCTCGCGCACCGTGGGCAACCGGGAACCGGGGTGGAGCCGGCCGGTATCGATCTGGTAGGCCAGCTGCCAGTAGAGCTGGGTGGAGATCGGGACGTCCGAATCCCGGGCGATGTCGAGATCACCCCCGGCGGCTGCCACGGTCACGGAGGCCGGCGGGGGCTCCGGCGCAGCCGACGCGCTCGGCCGGGCCGCGCGCCCAACCGACGGATCGTCACGCCACCGGGGACGGCGCGGGCTCTCGGACGGATCACCCATTGACATAGCCCGATAGTCCAACTATTCTGCACATGGCGTAGTTGACTATATCAATTCGCGGCCACGCGGCCGCGGGTACGAGGCCACGAATCCGATGGAGTTCCTGCTTCTCATCCTCGCCGTCCTGGTCGGCCTCGCGGTGCTCGATGCCGCCGCGGTCGAGGTTGGCGTCGATTCCCGCCTCGATTTCGACGATCCGCACGCGCCGCTCCACGGCGCCCACTGACTTTCGCGCGTCTCCGCTCGGCGAGGCTTCCCTCCCCTCCCTGCCTCCTCTTCGCCGACCCGAGCACGATGAGCCGCCGGCCCTTGCCGGCGGCTCATCGATTCAGGGCGGGTTCAGTCGGCTCTGCCCACCTCGGCAAGCGCCTCGCGGTAGAGGCTGTGGCCGTCGATCCTGCGTGACGGGGAGACGAAAAGGGCGAGGTCCTCTTCAAGGCGTCGTTCAAGGTGCGTGCTCGCCAGGCGGTCCAGCGTCCGCGCCGCCCAGGCCGCGCAGCGCAGGACGTGCTTCGTCTCCGGGCGGGCCGGGTCGTCCCAGTACCAGCCGTCGGAGGCGAACATCGCGAGCCGCCAGCGCTGCGCCTCCAGGAGGTCGATGAGGCGCCGAGAAGCAGCCTCGCCGGCACCCGCCGCGAGCTGTGCAGCCGCGAACGCCGCTGGCTCGGTGGCCCCAATCACGACGTCGACGTATGCGTCACGGGCGGCCCACGGGTCCAGGGGGATGTGCTCCCCGGGCACGTCGCCGCGTCCCGGCAGGTCACCGGCCAGCAGGTCCGTGACCGCGTCCACGCCCGCGGCCAGGCGCTCCAGCGCCGCGCGAAGCGGTCCCTTCCAGCGCCCGTCGGGAGCGCATGGGCACTCGCCCGACCAGCGCAGAACCCCGTGGTGGCAGCTCCAGGACGTCCGGTCCGCGATCCGCGCGAGCGGGAGCGTGGCCGGGTCCTCCGCCGCGAGAGCGACCCCCAGGGAGACCACGTCGAACCCGCGGTCCTCTGCCGGGTTCGTCAGGCGGGCGAGGAAGAGGTCGCGCCAGCGCTGGTGATGGCCGTACAACTCGCCGTCGGTGGCAACGAGGACGAGCGGCGCGCCCGCCTCCCGCCGGTGCGAGCCGTCGCGGTGGAGCGGGGCCGCGAGCGCGGGCATGACGCGCTCCCGGGCAAACCGATCCGCGTCGGCGGTCCACTCAGGCTCGAACGAAACGGTGCCGGAGAGCGCCCCGTCGTAGAACGCCACGATCATCTGCAGGCCGCCGCCGAGCTCGACGCGGTGCGGGCGGCGCGTCTCCAGGCCGGGCGTCGAGGCCTGCCACGGCGCGAGGATCGTGGCGCCGATGCCCTGGCGGGCCATCTCCCGGAGTGTCGGGAGGTCTGTCGCGGTTTCCGGCAGCCACAGCACCCGCGCGGGCCGGCCGAAGCGGAACGCGAAGTCGCGGATCCCCCAGCGGATTTCCGTGGCGCGATCCCGCGCCGAGGCCAGCGGAAGGATCGCGTGATGGAAGCCCTGCGCGACGGCGTTCATGCCGTGGTCCGCGGCCACGATCCGGGCGAGCGTCGCCGGCTCCTCGGACGCCAGCCAGGCCGTCAGGGTTGGCCCCACGTCGAAGCTGATCCGGTCCAGGTTCCCGCGCTCCGCGTTGGGCCGGTAGCACTCGGCCGTGACTCGCGCATTCCAGTTCGCGAACGGCGCGGCGGAGGGGTCGTTCGGAAGCTGACCGGTGAACGGGTCGCGCCGCTCCGGCTGGTAGAAGTGGCCGTGGATTGCCAAGCGACCTCGAGCCATGGGGAGTTGGGCCAGCAGGCGCGCAGCGCCTAGAGCCCTTCCTCCTCGGCGCGGTCGCGGCTGGTGGAGACGTGGTGGTCCACGCGAACGGATGCCCTGGCGCCGGGTGCCAGGTCCAGCGGCCAGGTCAGCACGAGCGCCGAGCCCTGGTAGACGCGCTCGAAGCCGGCGTCCGAGTTCGAGACGGTCTCGATCGGGGCGATCCACGCGTCCGCGGGGGGGGTCACGGCAGTCGTGACGTCGAGGCCCACGTACTCGTTCCCAAAATGGAGCGAAGCGAGGCCGGTGCGGCTTCCGGTGCTGTCGTGCGGGACGCGCTCGCCGTCCAGGAGGTAATAGGCGGCCGGGTTCGCCCCGCCGCCGAGCATCGTCGTGGCCCATTCGACCGCGAGGAGACCGTTGACGGACGTCTCGCCGAGGTTCTCCAGGGTGACCTCCAGCGTGAGCGTCGGGCTGCGGCGGCCGCCCGCCACCGCGATGCGCTTCTCGGCTCGCAGCGGGATGGGTCCGGCTGCCGTCCGGACGTGGCCGTGGCGCGAAACGCGGACGTGGCCGCCGCCGTCGGCGGTCGCGACCTCCAGGACCTCGTACGGTTGGTCGACGAGGTCGGCGAGCTCCTCGAACTCTGCCCGCGCGAACGCACCCGGCGTCGTCGCGGCCGGCAGGACATGGACCAACCCGGACCGCCGCTCGTATGCGTCGTAGTGGAGCAGGCCGACGAGGCCGGATTCCTTGGTGGCAACGCGGTCGTGGATCGACCCGACGTCCGCGCCCGCGCCCGCGCCCGCGACCTGCCCGGAGAGTGATCGCTCGTGCTCCACGAGCCTCTCGTGCGACGCCTCCGGGCGACGGCGGAGAACGGCGCCCAGCGCGTGGCGCACGGCACGCACGTCCCAGCTCCCGATCCCGGCCCCTTCCGACGGCTTGACGACCACGACCTGGCCCGGCGTCGCGAGGACCAGCTCGTCGATCCCGTCGAGGTCAACGTCGGCGACCCGGACCCCATCCGGTCCGGGTGCGGCGCCGGCCGTTCGAGCAGCGCGGTCGGCGGCATCCTCGGCCGCGATCAAGTGCTCGAACGTGGCCAGCCGCATATGGCTGATGTAGATCCCCCCGAAGAGGCCGTGCCAGTAGCAGTCGTTCGACTGGCCCTGGAACAGGTGGTCCAGGGCACCCGACCGTGCCGGCCCGGACGGCATCGCGTGGACCTTCGCGGAGGAGCGCAGCATCTGCTTGTGGAGGTCGTTGATCTCGCGATACTTGATCTGGAAGTTGCGCCAGAAGCCGCCCCGCAGGTAGCGCGCCTCGGGCCGCCCGGCCGCCTCCGCAGCGTGGAGCAGGCCCGTGAAGACCCGGCTCTCGTCCGGCGGCAGCGCCCACTCGCCCATCTCCGCGTACGAGGCCGTGGGGAGGTAAACGCGGCCGATCGGCGGATTCCGGTCCAGCCAGTCAGACGGCGTCGTGGTGGTGAGCCAGTCCGCGTTCGCCTCGAGCGCCTCGAAGAAGCGATCGACCCAGCGATTGCCGCCCCAGCAATGCTCCCACGTGGTGGGCCACGACCCGAACTTCTCGCCGTCGTCGCCCATCATCCCGACCCGCTCGCCCTCCTCCGTCGCGTGGTCGCGGAGGTAGCCGATGACGTCATCCACGTCGCCGAACGGGATCCCGTAGCGGAGCCCCTTCTCGGTCCCGAAGACGGTCAGGATGCTGCCCTGGTCGTCGGTGGTGTACGGACCCCAGAGCTTCTCCTCCGGGATCGCGGCGGCCCGGAAATGGTTGTCGTCCAGGATGGTCCAGCTGTATCCGCCCTCGACGAGCGCGGTGGGCAGGTCCGGCTCCCAGACCCGCTCGGCCAGCCAGGCGCCGCGCGGCCGGTGGCCGGTGATTCGCTGGATCTCGTCGGCCATCTTCAGCAGCTGCCCCACCCGGTCGCGCGCCGGGAGCGAGGCGAGCACGGGCTCGTAATACCCACCCCCAAGGAGCTCCACCTGGCCGCGAGCCACGATCCGGGCGAGGCGCTCGACGAACTCCGGGCGCTCGGCGCGCAGCCAGTCGAGGAGCGAACCCGTGTAATGGAGGGCCAGGCGCACGCCGGGGTGGCGGTCCAGCGCGTCGAGCATGGGCCGGTAGGCCGTGTCGAAGACATCGCCGAAGACCCACCCGAAGTTGCCCACCGGCTGGTGGTTGTGCAGCGCGAGAGCCAGCGAGATCCGCGGCGCCACGAGTCCTCCCTTATCTGTCGCCCCGGCCCTCGGCCTCGGGGCGGGGCGCTCAGCCCGCCTCGGTGACGAGCTGGCGCCGCCGTGCCGCCAGCACGGCCACGTCGACCCCGGCAGCCGGCAGGTAGAGCTGCTCCGCGTACTCGTGGAGCATGCGCGTCGTGGAGAAGCGCCAGATCGTGGTGGCCATGGACCGCTTCATGAGCGCCAGCCATTCGCGCGGAAGCCCGGCGGCGGTCCGTTCGTAGTAGCGGGGCACCACCTCGTCCTCGAGGATCCGGTAGAGGTCCAGCGCATCCGCCCAGTCCTGGGCGCCCTCGTCTGGGTTCGTGACCCGGCCGCCGATGGCCCAGCCGTTGTCTCCGGTCCAGCCCTCGTCCCACCACCCGTCGAGCACAGACAGGTTGACCACGCCGTTCGCGGCACCCTTCATGCCCGACGTCCCTGACGCCTCCATCGGGCGGCGTGGATTATTCAGCCAGACGTCAACGCCGCGCACGAGGAGCTTCGCGACCCGCATGCTGTAGTCCTCGAGGACGAAGACGCGCCCGCGCAGCTCCGCGGAACGGCTCCGCTCGAAGATCGCCTGGATCACCTGCTGGCCAGGCCTGTCCGCCGGGTGGGCCTTCCCGGCGAAGACGAACTGGACTGGCCGGTCCGCGCTCCAGACCAGCCGCCTCAGACGTTCCATGTCGCTGAACAAGAGCAGTGCCCGCTTGTAGGTGGCGAACCGTCGGGCGAACCCGATCGTGAGGATGGTGGGATCGAGCGCGTCGTCGAGCTCCAGGAGCGTCGTCGGCGACTCGCCGTGCCGGGCCAGCTGCGAGCGGAGCCGCTGCCGGGCGAAGACGGCCAGCTCCAGCTTCTGGTACTGGTGCGCTTCCCAGAGATCCCCGTCGGGGATGCGCCCGACTCGCTCCCAGAAATGCCCCGCGTCTGTCTGGCCGTCCAGGTCATCCAGGTCTGCGT
Organism: Chloroflexota bacterium; assembly: GCA_017882025.1. Taxonomy (GTDB): domain Bacteria; phylum Chloroflexota; class Limnocylindria; order Limnocylindrales; family CSP1-4; genus CTSoil-043. The sequence continues at coordinate 12,096 of JADGQG010000009.1, read as the reverse complement.
CGAGGTGGCGTTCGAACAGCTCGCGCGTGGCGCGGCCAACCCACGTCGGCGTGTGGACGCCGTTCGTGACGCCCAGGATCGCTCGCGTGCCCAGGATCGGCTCCCAGGTGTTGTTGGCCGTCTCCGCGTGAAGCTTCGAGACGGCGTTGGCGCCGTTCGACAGGCGGAGGCTGAACGCGGTCAGGTCGAACTGGCCCGCGTCGCCCTCGACGCCGAGGCCGAGATGGAGGACCTCGTCGAGCGGCACGTGGCCTGCCGCGGTGGTGCCGTCGCCCTCGCAGAAGGGCCCGGCGATACGCCGGACGAGGTTCGCGTCGAAGCGCTCGTTGCCGGCCGAGACCGGCGTGTGGATCGTGAAGACGCTGCAGCGTCGCACCGTGGCCCACGCGTCCTCGAGCAGCATCCCGCTCGCCACGTGCTCGCGGACACGCTCCACGAGCGAGAACGCGGAGTGGCCCTCGTTGAGGTGCCAGACGCTCGGCGCCAGGCCCAGGGAGCGGAGCGCCCGGACGCCGCCGACGCCCAGGACCAGCTCCTGGTGGAGCCGCATCTCCCGCCCGCGGACGTACAGGATATGCGTGATCGGGCGGTCCGCGTCGCCGTTGCCGGAGTGGTCCGTGTCCAGCAGGAGGACCGGCACGCGGCCCACCTGGAGCAGCCAGACCGCGGCCGAGATCACCCTGCCGGGCAGCTCGACGGGGACGGACAGCGGGTCGCCCATCGGGTCCAGCACGCGCAGGAAGGGGAGGCGCCCCAGGTCGAAGTCGGGGTATTCGTGCTCCTGGTGGCCGTCCGCGTCGATTGCCTGGCGGAAGTAGCCCTTGCGGTAGAGGAGCCCGACGCCGACCAGCGGGAGCGCCATGTCGCTGGCAGATTTCATGTGGTCACCGGCGAGCACGCCCAGCCCGCCCGAGTAGATGCCCAGCGACTCGTGGAAGCCGTATTCGGCGCAGAAGTAGGCGATGGGCCCCGCCAGCTGGCCGGCGTGGCGCCGGTTGAACCAGTGATCGGCCCCATTCGCCAGGTAACGCTCGAAGGCCTCCATCACTCCGTGGTACTCGGCGATGAAGACCGGGTCTTCTACGAGCGACTTCCAGTTGATCGCGGTCTGGAGCAGGGCCACCGGGTTCCGATAGCGCGACCAGGTGTTCGGCTCCAGCCGGCTGAAGAGCAGCGCGGCACGGGGGTGCCACATCCACCAGAGGTTGTACGCCAGCGTGCGAAGGCCGTCGAACTGCGGGGGAACCCGGAACGGGGCGCCGGGCTGAGTGGGGACGCGGACGGGCGGGACCATATGCGCCGGGATCATACCGGAGGGGCAGGCCCCTTGTGAACCGGTTTAGCCCGGGCCGCGTGCCTGTCGCCATGGATCCCGCTCCTGCTCGGGCGCGAGTATACCGAGATCTCCCGATCGTCTCGATTGACATTCTACGTTGTCAACGTAGAATGCCCGCATGCCATCCATGTTCTCCTCGCAGCGAGCCCTCGAAGCCCTGGCGGCGCTGGAACAGCGCGACAGCGGGCTCCACCTGACCGAGATCGCAGAGGCACTTTCCGCGCCCGTATCGAGCACCCAGGTCGCGTTGGGAGTGCTGATGGATGACGGTCTGGCGTCGGTCGGACCCGCGCGTCCTCCGCTGTATCAGATCGCACCGGACGGGCACGAGGACGCTGCCAAGATTCTCGACGTCGCCTCACGGCGCGGCGGGGGCGAGCGGTTGCTGGTCGCCGCGCTTCGCGCCAACCCTGCGATCGAGTTCGCCGCACAGGACGACGCGGGGTTGCTGCTCGTGATCCGGTGGGACGCCGAGCCATCCGACGAGGTCCTCCTCGGCCGGATGCTCAGACGCACCGATCTCGAGGTCGCGCGTTTCGGCCATGACGAAGCGCGCGAGCGGCTGCGCCATGACCGCTCGGTGCGCGAACGCGCCATACACAGCCAGGTGATCGCAGGCTCGGTGGACCGCTCGTTTCCAGACCCGTTTCGACATGGATCGTCGAATGCGCCGCCACTGGGTCGTCTCCATCCGGCGATCGGCCGCCCATCTCGCAGCGCCCTGACGCGCATCGCCCGACGCTTCGGGCTGTCCGAGATGCGGGTCTTTGGTTCAGCTGTCCATGTCGACTTCCGACCGGACTCGGACATCGACGTGATGGTCCGACGGAAGCCAGGCGTCCGACGGACCCTCGAAGACGAGCTCTCGCTGAGGCGCGATCTCGAGGATCTCCTGGGTCGCGACGTGGATGTGGTCGACGCAAGCGTGCTCCGCGAGGCAATCCGAGAGAAGGCCGAGTCAGAAGGGGTGGTCCTCTATGGATGACCGGGACCGACAGCGCCTGGGCAATCTCATCGGTCATGCGCAGGCAGCGATCGGCTATGCGCGGGCACACGGCCGCGGCTGGTGGAGGAGCGCAGAAACCCTCGATGCTGTCCTGATGCGGATCTCGCAGGTCGGCGAAGCCGCGAGCAAGACCTCGCCCGAGGTGTTGGCGGAAGTGCCCGGCGTGACCTGGCGAGACGTCAAGGGCATCCGCGCCAAGATCACCCACGACTACCAGACCATCGACGTGCTCGTCATTCGCGGCGTCGTGAGTCGTCAGCTCCCGTGCCTGATCACGAGCGTGCGGAAGGCTCTTGTCGCAGACGAGAAACAGAGACGGCGGAAGGACGCGACGCCACCCCACGCGTCGTCGGCGACGACCAGGCCGCGGCGGCGGCGACCACCCGCATAGAGGTTGGTGGCGCCAGATCAGTCTCAGACGCCACCGAGGGCGTCAAGGATGATCCGACGCAGGAACACCGGCGTGCCGAAGGTCGCGAGTGGGTCGATCCGATCGAGATAGACCACGACGTCCCCGATGTGCTCTACAGTTGACGAAAGCGGTGGAGGCGGTATCATAATGATACCGCTGAAAGGGGCTGACAGGGGCTTGACAGGAGGCTCGAATGGACCGGCTCTACTACACGCCCAGGGAGGTCGCCGAGATCCTGCGCATCAGCGATGACGCGGTCCTCGACCTGATCCATCGCGACGAGCTTCCCGCTCTCCGTGTCTCTCCACGCATCATCCGGATCCCGGTCGCCGGTTTCAACGCCTGGCGGGAAGGGCGGAAGCCCCGGCGGCGACGAGTCGTGATCCGGGCGGCCTCGAATCGCATCGCCATCGGCGAAGGGGAATCCCTGCCCGAGGGCGCACAGGCGCTTCGTCGGTGATCGAAGCGACCACAGACGAGATCCTTGACTACCTTGCCGACGTCATCGAGCGCGCCGAGCGATTCGGCGCGACGGTCCTGCCACCCAACGACGCAGAGACTGTCGCCTGGGAACGCGACGGCGACGACCTGTTCATGGATCTGGCGGTCCACCCGCCGGTGGGTCGCCGGGCGCGGCTCGTCGAGATCGTCCTTCGGGAACGCTGGCGCGCCGTCGGGAGCGACCGGTGGGAGCTTGCCGAGTATGGCTACGAGCTCCGACACCACGAACTCGCCTACCGTCGCGCCCTCCATCGCCACGATGTCGACTGCTTCGTCCGAACCTACGGGGTCGCGACGCACGAGCACTGCGAGGCGACGATGGGGAACCCTGTGTGCGGCCACTACCTGGCGAACCCTCCGTGCCGCGGAGCGCTCGACGGATTCGATCGACTGTACGGAGTGTGGCTCACCGGCACGAAGACCGACTGCTCGCAACTCCGGTGCCTCGGGTAACGCGAAACCGCCTGTCATCGCCCCCGTCACGGCCAGGCGCCGACTTGATGATACTATAACCGCGACATAGTATAGTCGGGTCATAGCATCAAGGAGTGAGACGATGCGCGGGTTCGTGGGTCGGGCCAGGGAGCTTGGCGATCTGGGGCGCGAGCTCGATGCGGCCCGCTCCGGATCTGGACGTTTCGTGACGGTCCGCGGTCGGCGGCAGATAGGCAAGAGCTGGCTCGTCTCGGAGTTCGTCGAACGCTACGGCGGACCCCGCATGTTCTTCGAGGCGCACGGGTACACGGAGACCCGGGAGCTCGAGCGCTTCCGCGCCGCTCTGGCGGCCTCGAGCCTCCCGTCAGCACCCCTCGCCGGTGCCGGGCTCGCCTTCACCGACTGGGAGGGCGCGCTGCTGGCGGCGGCATCGGGGGCGACCGCGGACCGCCCCAGCATCATCGTGCTCGACGAGTTTCCCGACCTCTGTGAGCGGCGGCGCAGCCCCGACGGCGAACTCCTCCCGAGCCCCCAGGAAGGCAGCATCCGCGCGGCCTGGAGGACCCTCGAGCAGATGCCGGTCGTGCTCGTGCTCATCGGGTCCGACCTCGCGATGATGGAGCGGATCACCGTCTACGGCGCTCCGCTCTACCAGCGTCCAACGCGCGAGCTGCTCGTTCCGCCACTGAGCCCGCTCGAGGTCGCGCGCCTCACGGGCAGGACCGGGGCAGACGCGCTCGATGCCTATCTCGTCACGGGCGGGTTCCCGAAGATCGTCCGGCTCTGGTCGGGCGGCAACCTCGGCGCGTTCCTGAAAGCGAGCCTGGCCGATCCGGGTTCAGAGCTCGTGCACAGCGCCGCGAGGATCCTCGACGCGGAGCTACCCGCCAATGTCAACGCGCGCTCGATCCTTTCAGTGATCGGCGCTGGCGAGCGCACGAACGGCGGCATCTCCGCGAGGACCGGTATCAAGACCACGAACCTGACCGTGCCCAAAGGCCCTCTCACGGTGCTCGCCGAGAAGCGGATCATTACGTCTGCCCTGCCCCTCTCGACGGCGAAGTCCGTAGAACGGCGGTACTGGATCTCCGACCCGTACCTGCGGTTCTGGCTCCGGTTCATCGAGCCCGCCCTGAGCGAGATCGAACGTGGGCTCGGGGCGACGGTCGCCCCGTCGATCGCCCGGAACTTCAGCGACTACCGGGGCCGGGCGATCGAACCCCTGATTCGCGACGCGCTCGCGCGACTGTCCATAGCGGGGGACGCCACGCTCAGTGGCGCACGCGCTGTCGGCGCGTTCTGGACGCGCGACAACAAGGTGGAGGTCGACCTCGTCGGTGCGGACCGCGAGGCTCCGCCGGCGGCCTCGGTGGCGTTTGTCGGCACGATCAAGTGGCGCGATCGGGCACCGCTGACGGGTTCTGACATCGCCGCGCTGGTTCGCAGCGCCGCGTCGATATCGGGGGTGAACGCCGCGACACCCCTCGTTGCGGTCTCGCGCACCGGCTTCGACCGGATCGCGGCTCCGATCCGCCAGATCGAGCCCGACGAGATCCTCGCGGCCTTCCCTGCCCACTGAAGCGCGGTTTCGAAGCAGGCCCGAAGGGCCGGCGGGCGAGCCGGTCAGGGAGACCCGCACCTTCGGCACCCGGTTCCCGCGACCCGCTCGCGCCGGCCGACCGGCTCGATGCAGTCGTCCCTCCACTGGCAGCGGGGTCGCCCCTGGCGACCAGATCTCGCGGATCAAGACGCCCAGGGGCCATTCCCGTGACGTCATGACCGGCTTGTTCGCGCTGTACGAACGAGAGCCGCAGATCAAGCCGTCGCGCGGCTCGACAACCGCGGGATAACGGCCTTCTGTTCTCCTGTGGGGACCGCCCACGGGGAAGTCAGCTCGCGGATGTATCGAGCGAAGAGCGGCTCCGTGAACTCGTAAGCCCCTCTTCCAACGCGGCGAACGATACCTTCGCGCCCGAGTTTCTCGATCGTCCTGGACACCGACTTCTGCGGGCGCCCTCGCCCGTAGATCGGTTGCCCATTCACGATCCGACCCGCGGTCGTCTGTGTCCCGGCCGGCTGTTCAAGACGGCGCCACAGCTCGTCGAACTTGACTCGCAGGCTATTGAGCGTCTTCTCCTCGGCGAGCTTGACCGCACCATCCGCCTCGCGGTTGAGGCTGCGAAGGGTGAGCAGATGCTCGCAGGCTTCCATCAGGTCCCTTGGATGGCCGCCGGTGAACGAGATCAACTCGTCGGCCTCTCCCGGGCGAAGCGACACGCCGAGCTTGGCAAACCGGCCTTCGATGTACGCCCGCCACGCGTCGGGTGTCGGAAGGCCGAAGTTGATCGACACCGCAAGCCCAAAGGGCATCTTCCGGGGATCCCTGAACATCGCGTTCAGCATTCCGACGTCCGAGCCCATGAAGACATAAGTGTGGGTCATGTGGTGTTGAAGCACCGCACGCACGCGCGAGAAGATCTGTGGCGAGATCTTCCGAAGCTCGTGGAACTCGTCGAACACGACGACCGCTCGCTTCCCTTTCTGCACGGCCAGCGTATCGGCGAGGCCGAAGGCGCCTTCGATCAGGGCGGAGGCTGGCTGCTGTTGTGAGCCGTGGGCCATGACTGCGAGGTCCAGGTCGCTCTGGTAGAAGACCGGCCTCGGGACTCCGCTGATGAAGTCTCGCAGTCGAGTGAATGCTCCGATTGCGGATTTCGCTCCAATCCGATCACCCGTTTCGCTCCAATCCGATCAGTCGTTTCGGAGGTTTCCGATCACCCGCCCGTGAGGCCGTCGGCGCGCTGACGTGAGGGCACCAAGGTCCGCCATCGTGGCTCGGACGATCAGCCGTTCGAGGACCGATGCCGGTGCCACGCCCCCGTTCCGCCATGCGCAAGATCCGCGAGATCCTCCGCCTCGCCCTCGGCGAGGCGCTGAGCCGCCGCGCGACCGGGGCGGCCACGGGCCTGCCCTACACCACCGTGTCCGATCACCTGGTCCGCGCCGTCAAGGCCGGCCTCGGCCTGCACGGAGTGGAGACGCAGCTTGGCAAGCACTTCTCGCCCCAGGTCATGGATCCCGCCCGCTTCTCGGCGGCCCTTGCGGCTGACGACCCCTTCATCCGGGAGATCCTCGAGCGCCCCCACGCCATCCTCACCGGGTCGCTCGAGCGCTTCGGGTGGACGGATGGACACTGGCCATCGCGGCCACCTCGTGGGGCGAGTAGAACGACTTGCTGAACCCCACGTCCGGCACTCCCGAATTCCTTATAGGCCACGATACCGGATAAGCCGAACGGACAGCTGCCGTCCCCCAAACCCGGCAGGATGGTCCTGGAAAGTCCCCTCTGGTAGCCGCCAGGAAGTCCTCACCCCTTGCGCCGGGATCATGCCGGAGGCGCGGACCGATCGTGAACCGGTTTGGTGGCGCGCGCGCGACGGCGCGGCTACCATCGCGCCTGATGCAGGTGCTGTTCGTCGCCGCCGAATGCGAGCCGTGGGCCAAGATCGGGGGTCTCGGCGACGTCGTGGACGCCCTGGCGCGGGCCCTGGGACGAATCCCCGGCCTCCTCGACGAGTCGGTCGAAGTGTTCCTCCCGCGCTACCCGTTCGTCGCGATCCCCGCCGGCACGCCGCTCGACGACCTGTGCGTGGGCGTGCCCGACGGGGACGCCGGGACGGCCGAGGTCACGATCAGGAGCTTCGATGCCGGCGGCTACCGGCTCCGGCTCGTCGATTACCCGCCGTGCTTCGACCGCAGCGGCGTCTACGGTGACGGGCCCGTGGAGTTCCCGGACAACGCCCGCCGGTTCACCCTCCTGGGGCGGGCGGCCCTTGAGGCTCGCCGGCACGAAGGGCGCCCGGTCGACGTGATCGCGATCCACGACTGGCATGCCTGCCCGGTGGCCATCCTCCGCGACATCGTCTACGCGGACGACCCGATCCTCGGCGGCGCCGCGATCACGCTCACCGTTCACAACCCCGCCTACCATGGCTGGACGCCGCGGGAGCGAGCGCCCGAGCTCGGCCTTGGCGCCGCGGCGGCGGGCGTCGGCGACGGCTGGGGCATCGACCTGCTCGCGGAGGGCATCCGCCGGGCAGAGATGGTCAACACGGTGAGCCCGACGTATGCGCGCGAAGTCCTCACGCCCGAGGCGGGCCAGGGACTCGACGGCGACCTCGCCTCGCGCGGCGACCGGTTCATCGGGATCCTCAACGGCCTCGACCAGGCGCTCTGGGACCCCGCCACCGACGCCGCGCTCGCGGCCCGCTACGACGTCCGCGATCCGTCGGGCAAGGCAGCCTGCCGGCGCGACCTGCTGGCGCGGGTGGGGTTCGATCCCGATGACCCCGGGCCCGTACTCGGGGTCATCGGCAGGCTCGATCCGCAGAAGGGGTTCGACCTCGTGGCCGGCGCGCTGCCGCGCCTGCTCGCCGCGGGGGCGCGCCTCGTGGCGCTGGGCAGCGGCGACCCGCGGCTGGTGATGGGCATGCGCTCGCTCGCAGGCTCGGCGCCCCGCCGCGTCGCCATGCTGGAGCGGTTCGACCGCGACCTCGCTCGGAGGATCTACGCGGGCGCGGACCTGTTCCTGATGCCATCCCGGTTCGAGCCGTGCGGGCAGGGCCAGATGATCGCGATGCGCTACGGCACGCCGCCCGTGGCGCGTCGCACGGGTGGCCTGGCCGACACGATCAGGGACGTGACTGACGACCCGGACCATGGGACCGGGTTCCTCTTCGGCCCGGCGACCCCGGAGGCGCTCGCCGATTCGGTCGAGCGGGCCCTCGCGATGCTCGCGGCCGTCGGTGCGGCCGACCGAGCGGCGTGGGCGGCGCTCGTGGTCCGGTGCATGACGCTTGACTGGGCCTGGGAGTCGACCTCGGCCCCGGCATACGCGGCGATGTTCCGGCGGGCGATCGCCCGCCGCCGCGCGGCGCGGACCGACGCGTTGCAGGGCCCACCCGACGCGCGTCAACGGGCTAGCCTTGTCGGGGTCGAAGGGCGATCCCGGTCGCGCCCCGTCTGAGGCACCTGCGAGCGCTCGCTCGCTACGTGAGAGGTTGTCCGGTGTCGATGCTCGGCAAGGTCGCGCTGTTCACCAACGAGTACCCACCCCTGGTCTACGGTGGGGCGGGCGTCCACGTCGAATACCTGAGCCGCGAGCTGGCCCGCCTGGTCCCGGTCGAGGTCCGCTGCTTCGGAGACCAGGACGTTCGCGAGCCCGGCCTCCGGGTGCGGGGGTACGGGGCGTGGGACGACGCTCGTCGGGACACAGATCCCCGCTTCGGGGGCGCCCTCGATGCCTTCCAGCGCAGCCTGGCGATGGCGAAGGACACCCTCGACGCCGACGTCGTCCACTGCCACACGTGGTACACGGACATGGCGGGATTCCTGGCCAAGAAGCTGTGGGGGATCCCGCTGGTCCTGACTACCCACTCCCTCGAGCCGCTGCGGCCCTGGAAGGTGGAGCAGCTCGGCAATGCCTACGGCCTGTCCGCCTGGATGGAGCGGACGGCGATCGAGGACGCCGACGCGGTGATCGCGGTCTCGCAGGAGACCCGAAACGACGTCCTGCGCAACTTCGCGGTCGCGCCGGACCAGGTCCACGTGATCCACAACGGGGTCGACCTGGACCAGTACCGCCGCGACCCGAGGGTCGATGCCCTCGTGCGCCACGGGATCGACCCGGACCGCCCGTACGTGCTGTTCGTCGGCCGCATCACGCGCCAGAAGGGGATCATCCACCTCGTCAACGCGATCCCGCAGATCGACCCGGCACTCCAGGTGGTGCTTTGCGCCGGCGCCCCGGACACGCCGGAGATCGGCAGCGAGATGGCCGCGCGCGTGGCCGAGATCAGAGCCGGGCGGGCGGACGTGATCTGGATCCGGGAGATGGTCCCGCGCGCGGAGGCGATCCAGCTCTACTCGCACGCGGCCGTCTTCTGCTGCCCGTCGGTCTACGAGCCGTTCGGGATCATCAACCTCGAGGCAATGGCCTGCCAGACGGCCGTCGTCGCGTCGGCCGTGGGCGGGATCCCGGAGGTGGTGGTCCCGGAGGAGACCGGGCTCCTCGTCGATCTCGAGATCCGCGAGGGCACCTTCGAGCCGGTCGAACCGCCGAAGTTCTCGTCCGATCTCGCCGCCGCGGTCAACCGGGTTGCCCTCGATTCGAGCTTGGGCGAGCGGTTCGGGCTTGCCGGTCGCCGGCGCGTCGAGGATCACTTCAGCTGGGCCGCGATCGCCCGGCAGACACTGGACCTGTACCGGTCCCTGGTGGCCGGCGACTAGGACGCCGGGCGGCCGGGACACGTCCGAATGCCGGCCCCACGACCGACGAGCGCACAGGAGGGAACAGGTGAGAAGCGACACCAGGAGCCGCGTCGTGATCGAGGGGGTGACGCCGAGGGTCGACTGCGGCGAGTTCCCGGTCAAGCGCGTGATCGGTGACACGGTGACCGTGGAGGCCATCGTCTATGCCGACGGGCACGATGCGCTCGCGAGCGTGCTGCGCTACCGGCGCGAGGCCGACGCGGAGTGGATCGAGGTGCCGATGGAGCCCCTCGTCAACGACCACTGGCGGGCCGCATTCACGGTCCGCGAGATGGGCCAGTACCGCTACACGGTGGCGGCCTGGGTGGATCGCTTCCTCACCTGGTCGCGGGCGCTTGCCATGCGCGTGGATGCGGGACAGGACGTCGCGGTCGACCTGCTGATCGGCGCGCCGCTCGTGGAAGCCGCCGCGGCGCGCGCGACCGGCGCCGACGCGGCTCGCCTGGGCGAGCTCGCTGCCGCGATGCACAGCGGCGGCAGCGACGCGGTGGACAGGGCGCTCTCGGCCGAGCTGGCCGTCCTGATGGCCGGCCACGCCGAGCGCCTGTGCGTGGCGGTCTACGAGCCGGAGCTCGCCGTTGTCGTGGACCGGGAGCGCGCGCGGTACGGCGCGTGGTACGAGCTGTTCCCGCGCTCCAGCACGACCGAGCCCGGCCGTCACGGCACGTTCAGGCATGTCGAGGACCGCCTTGCCGACGTGGCCGCGATGGGGTTCGACGTGCTCTACCTGCCGCCGATCCACCCGATCGGCCGCAGCTTCCGCAAGGGGCGCAACAACACGCCGGTCGCGGGCCCTGACGATCCCGGCAGCCCCTGGGCGATCGGCGCGGCCGAGGGCGGCCACACGGCGGTCCACCCGGAACTGGGTACGCTGGAGGACTTCCGGCACCTCGTGGCCGCCGCGGCGGAGCACGACATCGAGCTGGCGCTTGACATCGCCTTCCAGTGCTCGCCCGACCACCCGTACGTCACGGAGCACCCCGAGTGGTTCCGGATGCGACCCGACGGGATGATCCAGTACGCCGAGAACCCGCCGAAGAAGTACCAGGACATCTACCCGTTCGACTTCGAGACCGACGACTGGCGGGGGCTATGGGACGAGCTCAAGGGCGTCATCGACTTCTGGATCGAGCAGGGAATCCGGGTCTTCCGGATCGACAACCCCCACACCAAGCCCTTCGCCTTCTGGGAGTGGCTGATCGGCGAGATCAAGCGGGCCCACCCGGACGCGCTCTTCCTCGCCGAGGCGTTCACCCGGCCCAACGTCCTCTATCGCCTCGCCAAGCTGGGGTTCACCCAGTCGTACAACTACTTCCCATGGCGCAACACGAAGGCGGAGCTGACGCAGTTCCTGACCGAGCTGACGCAGACGCCGGTGCGCGAGTTCTTCAGCGCGAACCTCTGGCCGAACACGCCCGACATCCTGCCCGAGTTCCTCCAGTACAGCGGCCGCGCGGGCTTCGCAGCACGGTTCATCCTCGCCGCGACGCTCGGGCCCAGCTACGGGATCTACGGGCCGGCCTTCGAGGAGTGCGACGACCGGCCGTTGGCCCCGGGCAAGGAGGAGTACCTCGACTCGGAGAAGTTCGAGATCCGGCCGTGGCGGATCGATCGCAGCGGCACTCTTGCCGGGCTGATCGGCCAGGTCAACCGGATCCGGCGCGAGAACCCGGCCTTCCGGGCGAACCACGACCTGCGCTTCCACCATGTCGACAACGACCAGCTGATCGCCTTCAGCAAGAGCACGCCGGACCTGTCGAGCCAGGTGCTGGTCGTGGTCAACCTCGATCCTCACTACGTTCAGTCGGGGTTCGTTGAGCTCCCGCTCGAAGAGCTGAAGATCGACCCGCTCCAGCCCTACCAGGTCCATGACCTGCTGGGCGGCGGTCGCCACCTCTGGAACGGCCCGCGCAACTATGTCGAGCTGCATCCGCAGGTCGCGCAGGCGAACATCTTCGCGATCCGCCGCAAGGTCCGGACCGAGCACGACTTCGACTACTACGCCTGAGGGTACCCCCCGCCGCGCCCGTTTCGGCGACTGCGGAGGCGCGGACAGGCGCGCAGCGTCGCGGCGAT
>JADGQG010000242.1 GCA_017882025.1 Chloroflexota bacterium | reverse complement strand
CTTCCACCTCTGCCACGCGGTCTGCTGGGCGCTGGCGGGCGAGCCGCGGGGCACCGACGAGCGGATGCTGGAGCTCCTCGCCCCGTTCGCCGGCCACCGGGCGCGGGTGATCCGGCTCATCGAGACGGCCGGAATCCACGCACCGCGCCGCGGCCCGCGGATGGCCCCCCGCTCGATCACAGGGATCTGACCCCGGCGCCGCGAGGCCGGGTCGTGGGCCGTCAGCCCTTCAGGACGGCCCGTCGGCGCTCGTATTCGGCCTCGTCGATCTCCCCTCGGGCGTAGCGTTGGCGAAGGATCTCCAGGGCGTCCGGGGTTGCGGGGCCTTCGTGGCTGCCCCGACGGTCGGCCCGGATCAGCCAGCGGATCCCGAGCACGATCGCGGCGATCACGAGGCCCCAGAAGAGGACCACGATCAGGAGCCAGACGATCCACCCGATCGCCATGCCACCGCCGAAGTTGGCGTCCATCTCGTGACCCCCTATTCCGGCCGCGCGACCACGAGGATCCGGATCTCCGTCATGTCCTCGATCGCGTAGCGGAGGCCCTCGCGGCCGAGACCGGAGTCCTTGACCCCGCCGTAGGGCATGTTGTCGATCCGGTAGGTCGGGACGTCGTTGAGGATGACGCCACCGACCTCCAGGCCGTCGAAGGCCCGGAGGGCGTTGCCGAGGTCGTTCGTGAAGACGCCGGCCTGGAGGCCGAAGCGCGAGTCATTCGCCTGGGCGACCGCGGCATCGAAGTCGGAAAAGCGGGCGAGGACCACGAGCGGGGCGAACGCCTCCTCCGAGCAGACCTTCGCGTTGAGCGGCACATCGACGAGGATCGTCGGCGGGAAGAACGTGCCGTCGGCGTGGCCGCCGAGCAGGACGCGCGCGCCGGCCGCCACTGCCTCATCCACCCAGGCCTGCGTCCGGGCGGCCGCCTTCGCATCGACCATCGGGCCGAGGTCCGTCTCCGCGTCGAGCGGGTCGCCGAGCCGGAGCGTGCCCGCGGCCGCCCTGAATCGCTCGACGAACGCGTCGAAGATGTCGTCGTGGACGAAGATCCGCTGGACGCTGATGCAGACCTGGCCGGCGTACGCGAACGAGCCCACCGTGATCCGGTTGACGGCCCAGGCAAGGTTGGCGGTGCGGTCCACGATGACCGCCGCGTTGCCGCCGAGCTCGAGGACGACCTTTTTGCGCCCGGCCCGTGCCTTCATCGGCCAGCCGACGGCCGGCGACCCGGTGAAGGAGAGGACGGCGAAGCGGTCGTCGGCGACGAGCCGGTCCCCGAGCGCGCGGCTCATCGGGAGGATGCTCACGGATCCCGCCGGCGCCCCGGCCTCCTCCACGATCTCCGCCACGGTGAGCATCGTCAGGGGGTCCCTGGAGGGCGGCTTGAGGACGATGGAGCACCCGGCGGCGATCGCCGGGGCCAGCTTGTGGGCGGCGAGGTTGAGCGGGAAGTTGAACGGGCTGATCGCGGCGACCGGCCCGGCCGGGTAGCGCCGGGTGATCCCGATCCGGCCCTTGCCGCTGGCCATCAGGTCGAGCGGGATCACCTCCCCACCGAGCCGCTCCGCCTCCTCCGCGCCGAGCCGGAACGTCAGCGCCGCGCGGTCCACCTCGACCAGCGCATCGCGGATCGGCTTGCCGGCCTCCATCGCGATCAGCCGGCCCAGCTTCTCCCGGCGTGCCCGGAGCCCGGCGCTGATGGTGCGCAGGGTCGCCGCACGCTCGTAGGCGGGCAGCTTCCGGGTCACCTCGAAAGCCGCGACGGCCGCCTGGACCGCCGCCTCGTACTGTTCGGGCGTCGCCTGGTAGGTGAGGCCGGCCGGCTCGCCGGGGCGAGCAGGATTCTCCACCCGGAGGATGTTCGGCGAGTCCACCCACCGCCCGGCGAGGAAGATCTTGTGAGGAACGAGGTTCGTGACGGTTGCCATCGGAGGGGACTCCTCGGAGGGGTGGCGGCCTGCAGCGCGCGCAGCCGTGGATCCACGTTCATTCTATCCACGGCCTCGGGCGGGCCCCTACGCTCGACACGGCCCACTACGATGGGCCTCCAGCGGCGCGGCTCGCGTGCGAGGCGTATTTGCGGCGGGCGCGACCAGCGGGAGGACAGCATGGCGACGAAGAAGGACGACCGGAAGAGCTTCGAGGAGCTCCTGCGAGTGAAGCCCGGGTCGAAGGTGGACGTCGCCAGGTTCGATTGCGCCGCCACGTTCGGCCGGGACAAGGACGCCGCGACCGACGAGCTGCTCCAGGTCCTGGCGCGCCTGACCGGCCTCCAGGCACGGATCTGGGCGGAGGCGAAGCACGCGGTCCTTGTCGTGATCCAGGGGATCGATGCGGCCGGCAAGGACGGCACGATCAAGGTCATTGCCGGGGCGTTCAACCCGCAGGGAACGCCGGTCACGTCGTTCAAGGCGCCGAGCGCGCTCGAGCTTGCCCACGACTACCTGTGGCGCGTCCACCAGCGCGTCCCCGCCAAGGGCGAGATCGGCATCTTCAATCGGAGCCACTACGAGGACGTGCTCATCGTCCGGGTCCACGCGCTGGTCCCGGAGGAACGCTGGCGGGCGCGCTACGAGCAGATTCGCAACTTCGAGAAGATGCTCACCGACGAGGGCGTGACGATCGTCAAGTTCTTCCTCGCGATCGACCGCGACGAGCAGCGCCAGCGCTTCCAGGACCGGGTCGACGACCCGACGAAGCGCTGGAAGTTCAGCCCCGCGGATCTCGCGGAGCGAAGTCGCTGGGACGACTACAGCGTGGCGTTCTCG
>JADGQG010000241.1 GCA_017882025.1 Chloroflexota bacterium | reverse complement strand
TTCGGCGTGATCTCGCTGGGCTTCACGACGATGGCGTTGCCTGTGAGGAGAGCCGGTGCCACCTTCCGCGCGAGCACGTAGAGCGGGAAGTTCCAGGGCACGATCCCGCCGATGACGCCGATGGGCTGCCGGAGCAGCAGCTGCATGTCGTTTGGCTCGTCGCTGGCGATGACCTCGCCCTCGATGCGGCGGGCCCACTCCGCCGTGTAGTCGAAGTAGTTGGCCGTGCCGTTCGCCTCACCCCGGGCCTGGTCGAGGGGTTTGCCCTGCTCCTCCGACAGGACCCGGGCAAGGTGCTCCGCGTCCGCGCGGATCCCGGCGGCGATCTTGTGCAGGTAGTTCGCGCGCTCGATCGGGGCCAGCTTCTCCCACGCGCGCTGCGCCCGGTCCGCGCACTCGATCGCTTCCCGCGCATCCTCAACGGACGAATCGGGCACGTCCGACGCGGTCGCACCGGTGGCCGGATTCTCTACCGGCAGCGTCTTCGCTCCCTGCGCGCTGACGAAGCGACCGTTCACGTAGTTCTGGTAGAGGCGTGTAGCGACAGCCATCGTGATCCTCCGTGTCGACCGGCCGCATCCTGGGGCGCGGCCACAACCATTGGGGCTGAGCGCGAAGCCGGCGAATCAGCCGCCCGCCGGCTCCGCGCCCGCCACTGACGTCACAGGCAGGCGAACCTAGCCCAGGACGAGCGCCGACAGGCTCAGGTCGGCGTGGGTCGGACTTCCGGGCTCCGAGCAGCCCTGCTCACCGAAGGCGAGGTAGCCGACCGTCGGCAGGTGGCCGGCAGTGTGCGCGATCTCGGCGGGGATCTCCCGGATCCGGTCGCCGAGGGCGATGGCGCGCCCACCGCAGTGGGAGAGCAGGATGGCCTTCGGGTGCTCGACCCCGAGCGTCGCCTTGTAGACGGCGTTGCCCGCCTCGGCGACGAGGCCGTTCACGGATGCCTCGGCCAGCTCGAGCTCCATCCCGGGGCGCATCGCCGCCCCAAAGTCCATCGAGCCGTCGACGCTGCTGTTGGTCGGGTGGGCGGAGTACCCGACCCCGGCCTGCCGGAACAGGAGGGGGTACTGCACGCTGAACGAGACGAGTGCGCCACCGCAGATCTCCGCCTCGGGCTTGGCGACCCACGCGGAGTAGACATCCATGGCTCGCCGGCCGTCGAGCTCGAAGACCGTCCGTCCGGTGGCCTTGGTCACGATTGCCTTCTTGCCCGTCGGCCGATAGCCGTTCGTGAAGGCAACCCCGACCGGCCCGCCGATCGCCGCGAGAGCGAAGTGGTTCGTGTAGGCGTGGCCGTTCGCGATCTGCTGGAACTTGCCCTCCGGAGAATGGTCCGAGGCAGAGCCGCCGACGACCGGCACGCCCGGGGCCACACTGGCGATCCCGCGCAACAGCTCCTCCTCCGGTCCCATGAAGGCGAGGGTCAGCAGGGCCCCTGGGGCGCCGCCGAGCTGCTTCACGACCTCTTCGGCAGCCTTCCTGCCGGCCGCGAACGCGTCATCGCCCACAGGCACGACGGTGGCCGCCCCCGGCCGGTCCGCGATCAGCATCAGGCTGGCCGCCCCGCCGGCGCTGGTGATCCAGCCATCGTCCCGGAACACGCCGGTGGACGACGAGCCGCCCCACATGGGGATTCCGCCGAGCAGCTCGGAGACGCTGCTTGCGAGGACGTCCGTGTCGTACTGCGACGTGGCGAAGAGGATGGCCAGGGTCGGCGCGCCTTCCAGCCCGGCCTTCGCCTGTGAGACGAGCTCGGCCGCCGCCGCCCGCGGATCCGTGGACGTCGTGCTGCCGGTGCCAATGCCGCTCATGAGATTGCCTCCTGCATCGTTCCCGAACTGACATGCCCGGAGCCGGGCAGCCGTCCCGACTGACTGATCTGGCCGAGGATCGCCGCCCCGAGCAGCGAGGACTGGTCCTGGAACTGGTACTCGAAGTCGCCGGTCCAGCGGCGCCTGGCTTCGAGCATTCCCCGGATCCTGGCCCCGCCGCCGGAAATCCCGACCCTGTGGCCGAGGTGGACGACCTCGGCGACCTCTGCAAGGTGCCCGCCCAGGTATCTCGCGTTGCCGCGGACGATGCTGAGCAACAGGTCGTCGCGGGTGGTCTGGAGCGTCAGGCCGCTGAAGCGGCCCGTAAGAGGCTCGAGGGAGTACCGGCTGCCGCCGATGTAGGGGACGTACTCGGGGAGATCGGCTTCACGGGCGTCCGGATCCGGACCCAGGAGGAACGCATCAAGCACGCCGGGAACGTAGTGGCCGTAGAACTCGTCCGCGTCCAGCTCGCTGCAGGCGGTCCGGCGGAACCAGTCCAACGCCTCGCCGCCGGCATTCAGCACGAAGAACGTGAGCCACCGACCCGGGATGACGTGGCAGCGGACGTTGAAGGTTGCGGAGGCGATCGGGCGGTCGGTGCACACGCTGGCGATGTCGCACGTCCCGCTGATGATGTTGATGTCGCCGGGCTCGGTCAGGCCTCCGGAGAAGGCCGCGAGCACCGCATCGTTGCCACCGCAGAGGACCACGCATCCACGAGGCAGGCCAAGCTCGTCGGCGACGGCGGGCTGGATCGGACCCACAGGCTCATGGGACTGCCGCAGCGGCGGCAGCATGCCCTCGTCGATTCCGGCGAGACCGAGGACCGTCTGGTTCCACGTGAGGTCGTTGCGCGCCGTGTTGTAGAGGCCGGTGATCGAGGTCGTCGACGGATCGATCGCCCAGCGGCCGGTCATCCGCTTGACGAGATAGGTGTTGCAGTGGCCGAAC
>JADGQG010000240.1 GCA_017882025.1 Chloroflexota bacterium | reverse complement strand
TCCTCGTACATCGGGCTCAGCGGGTGCGGGCAGTGCAGGTCGTCGTAGACCCAGAAGAGGAGCTTCTCCGTCTCCGACGTCCACGTCACCGGGAACTTCTCG
Organism: Chloroflexota bacterium; assembly: GCA_017882025.1. Lineage (GTDB taxonomy): Bacteria > Chloroflexota > Limnocylindria > Limnocylindrales > CSP1-4 > CTSoil-043. The sequence continues at coordinate 2,687 of JADGQG010000240.1, read as the reverse complement.
TCCCCGAGGAACTGGCCCAGGACTTCTTCCTTGAGTGCCACTGCGTTCGACTCCTACTACGCGTTCTTTCGCCTTCGCCGACGACGTGGTCAGCCGGCGACGGCCGCCGCCCGGGTGATCCGCTTGAAGCGCCGCATGTTCTCCGTGATCGCCACCTCCGTCGGAAGACGCTCCATGCTCGACGCGCCGAAGAACCCGGCGACACCGGTCGTGTGATCAAGGACGTACTGCGCATCGGCCGGCTCTGCGATCGGGCCGCCGTGGCACAGCGCAATGATGTCGGGCTTGATCGAGACCGCAGCGTCGCGGATCTCCTGGACGCGCACCGCGGCGGCCTCGAGGGTCAGGGCTGTGGTCGCCCCGATCTGTCCCTTGGTGGTGAGGCCCATATGAGCGACCACGACGTCCGCGCCGGCAGCCGCCATGGCGCGTGCCTGGTCGGCATCGAAGACGTAAGGCGTGCAGAGCAGCCCGGCCTCATGTGCCGCCCGGATCATGTCAACCTCGAGCCCGAAGCCCATCCCGGTCTCTTCGAGGTTCTGGCGGAACTGGCCGTCACACAAACCCACCGTCGGGAAGTTCTGGACCCCGGAGAAGCCGACGCGCTTGATCTCCTCGAGGAAGACGGGCATCAGGCGGAAGGGGTCCGTGCCGCAGACGCCGGCCAGGACCGGAGTCTCGCGCACGATCGGGAGGACCTCGCCGGCCATCTCCATCACGATCGCGTTGGCGTCGCCATAGGGCATGCAGCCGGCAAGGGATCCCCGCCCCGCCATCCGGTACCGACCCGAGTTATAGATGATGATCAGGTCGGCCCCACCGGCTTCGGCGCATTTCGCTGACAGTCCGGTCCCGGCCCCCGCTCCCATGATCACGCCACCCTGGTCGACCGTGCGGCGCAGCCGCGCAAGCGCTTCCTGCCCGTTCATGCGAGTCCTCCTGCAATGGTCACCTTCGGCGAAGCCCAGGCCTGGTACATGGCGTCCATGCGGTCGGCCATCGCACGCGAGAAGGCGGGGTCGTTGATCGGGATGGCCATCTCGACCACCTCGACGTCGGGCCGGAGACCGGCCTTCAGCTCACGGATCAGGGCCGCATCGGCAGCGGCGTCGAAGAACGGGGCCCCCGGGACATCGATCATCGAGACTCCGCCGAGCGGGATGAACACCGTCAGCGGGCCAGTAGCGGCATTGAGCTTCCGGGCGATCATCCGGCCCAGCTCAGCGCACTCCTCCTCGGTGGTGCGCATCAGCGTGACGGTGGCGTTGTGGACGTACAGGTTGCGGTCAGCGAACTTCGCTGGGACGGTATCCTTCGGTCCGAAGTTGACCATATCGAGGGCCCCCAGGGAGACGACCTGGGGGAGCCCCAGCGATCCGGCCATTTCGAGCCGGTCCGGCCCGGCGGACAGCACTCCGCCGACCAGCTCGTCGGCGAGCTCCGTCGTCGTGATGTCCAGGGAGCCGGTGATGAAGCCGGCCTTCATGAGCGCCTCCATGGACTGCCCGCCGGCACCCGTCGCATGGAAGACAAGCACCTCGTAGCCGCGCTCCTCGAGGATCTCGCGGGCGGCGGTCACGCAGGGAGTCGTGACCCCGAACATGGTTGCCCCGATCAACGGCTTCGCCGCGATCGCCGACACGAACGTCGCGGAGGCCCTGGCCATCCCGGCGATCCCGGCCGCGGCGTTCGACAGGATCTTCTCGGAGATCCCGTTGATCCCCGCGATGTCGACCACCGAGTACATCATCGCGATGTCCGATGTGCCCACGTATGGCCGCGTGTCCCCGGATGCCATCGTCGAGACGATCAGCTTGGGAACGCCGACCGGAAGGGCCTGCATCGCGGCGGACACGAGAGACGAGCCGCCGGATCCGCCGACGCCCAGGATCCCGTCGAGGCGACCGTCGGCATGGAGCCGGCGGACCACCTCGGTCGCGCCCCGGGTCATGGCGGCCATTGCCGGTCCGCGATCCCGCGCCGCGGCGAGCGCCGCCCGATCCTCGCCGGCCGCCGCGGCGACCTCGGTTGGGCCGATGTCGCCCGGTGACGGGTCGCTCATGACGCCGGCGTCGACGAGGATGACCTCGCAGCCGGCCTCGAGCACGCGATCGCGAAGGAAGGCATATTCCGGCCCCTTCGTATCAAGCGTGCCGAGCAACACAACGGTGGCCATGCGACACCTCCTGCGGCTGGATCGATACGGGCGGAGCGGCGTCAGGCTGCACGCGGACGACGACGGGCGCCACTGGGGAGCGACCGACCGATTGTCGATAATCGATTGTTGAGGATAGCACCACCCCGGACCCCGTCAAGGGCCATCCGGCAACTCGGCTGCGTGGATTGGGTGCACCGGGCCCGCGGCCGAGGCAACGCGCCGCGCTAGACTCCACGCAGCGGGCGCGGAAGGGGCGCTGCCCGATGAGGCGGAGATCCGAGGAGCGGCAGTGCCCGACGACCGAGCTATCTCGCGCACCGTCCTTGCTGACCAGGTCAGGGACCGGCTCCTGGAGGCGATCCTCGCCGGGGAGTACCCGCCGAACTCTCGAATCATCGAGACGCGGGTCGCGCGCGAGCTCGGGACCAGCCAGGCGCCCGTGCGCGAGGCATTGCGCGGACTCGAGGCGCTCGGTCTGGTCGAGATCTCGCCGTTCCGTGGAGCGCGCGTCCGTCATCCGTCGACGAGC
>JADGQG010000076.1 GCA_017882025.1 Chloroflexota bacterium | reverse complement strand
ACGCCCAGCACGTGATCGATCGCGCGTGGGGCATTGCCGGGCTTCTCGGCGCATCCAGCATGGAACGACTTCCGACGGAGGTGGCGAGCGCAGGGAGCAATCGGCGTTTCAGGCGGCTGGCCCGCCCGACCGGAGCCCCCGGCCGGCCATGTCGTCCTGGGTGGCGACAGAGCGAGTAGTTGGAGACGAACACAGTGGCACTCAAGGAAGAAGTCCTGGGCCAGTTCCTCGGGGACGAGAAGTTCCCGGTGGAGTGGTCCTCGGAGACGGAGAAGCTTCTCTTCTGGGTCTACGACGACCTGCACTGCCCCCATCCGCTGAGCCCGATGTACGAGGACATCGGCGGCTGGTGGCTCTCCTGCGACCACATGTTCCGACGGTTCGGCGCGCCGTTCGCAACGGACTGGATCGCCAAGAACGTCAACGGCTACCTCTACACGGCGGCGATCCCGGCCGAGGCTGGCCTCAAGGTCGACATGCAGGAGTACGGCTACGCGACGACCCCCGTCGTGCCCGAGGATCCCGAGTACGCGGCCAAGATCGGCACCTACCTGGGCGCCGTCCTCCCGACGTACGGGCTCCAGTTCGTGAATTGGTGGCGCGACCGCCTCGTCCCCGAGATGGACCGCAACTTCGCCTACATCGAGGGGATGCTCGACAAGGAGGACGAGCTCAGCCTCATGGAGCTTGCCTGCCTGCTCGAGGACGCGATCGACATCCACGATCGCCACTGGAAGATCCACTGGATGCTCAACTTCGCGCAGCTCTCCGCGACGCTGAACCTGCGGGCCGTCATGGAGAAGACGCACGGCAAGATCAACGAGCAGCTCCTGGGACGCCTCCAGAACTCGGCGAAGGACCGCAACTGGGACTCGATCGAGGCGCTCTGGAAGATGAAGGAGGAGGCGAAGGCCGACTCGGTGCTCGCCGAGGCCTTCAAGGCGGAGACGGCCGACGACATCATCGCGGCCCTCAAGTCCACGGAGCGCGGCAAGCGCTTCATCGACGAGCGCGTCGTGCCGTACCAGAAGGAATACGGCTGGCACGCGGTCTGGAGCCACGAGTTCATCTTCCCGACCGTGCGCGAGAAGATGGAGCCGGTCATCGAGCTCGTCCGCGGCTACATGCAGACCAACTACGACTACCCGAAGACGATTGCCGTGCTGGCGGCCGATATCGCCGCTGCCGCGAAGGAGATCCTCGAAGGCCTCGAGGGCGAGGCGCTCGAGGAGATGCGGGCGGCCAACGAGATCAACCTGCGGATGGCCCCGCTTACCCCGGACCACCACTTCTACATCGACCAGGGCGCCAACGCCCATGTCCGGCTCGTGCTCGTGGCCCTGGGCAAGAAGCTGGTGGCGGCGGGCGCCCTCGACGAGCAGGACGACGTCGTCTACCTCAAGTACAACGAGTTCCGCGTCTTCATGGGCAACCCGGCCGGCATGGACGCGCGGGCAATCGTTGCCGAGCGCAAGGCCGAGCGCGAGAAGGCGTACACCTTCCGGCCCAAGGAGTGGATCGGCACCGCCACCAAGACGCAGCTTGCCTTCCCGTACCTGAACCTGTGGGGCTTCCCCGACAAGTTCTACCGCAAGGAATCGACAGTCGCCGGCCAGATCAACGGGCTCGGCGGCTCGCCGGGCGTCGTGGAGGGAATCGCGCGGGTCGTCGTTCGCGAGGACCAGTTCGACGACGTCCGGGCGGGCGACATCCTTGTCTGCCAGATGACGAACCCGGCCTGGGTCGTCCTCTTCACCAAGATCGTCGGCCTCGTGACTGACGCGGGCGGGACCGTGTCGCACCCGGCCGTCCTCTCCCGCGAGTTCGGCATCCCGGCCGTCGTCGGGACGTCCGTGGCCACCCAGCAGATCAAGAACGGGGACCGGGTCCGCATCAACGGCACGACCGGCCTCGTCGAGATCCTCATCAGCGCGCCCGACAAGCCGGCCGTCGGCTTCAAGGACTGACCGCCGCCCTCCATGCCCCGCCGTGGTTCGATCTCGCGCAGCGTTCTGAGCGACCAGGTCAAGGATCGCCTCCTGCAGGCGATCCTGGCCGGTCGCTACCCGCCCGGGTCCCGTATCGTCGAGACCCGGGCGGCGCGCGAGTTCGGCACCAGCCAGGCGCCGGTCCGGGAGGCGCTGCGCGATCTCGAGGCGCTCGGCGTCGTAGAGATCGCGGCCTTCCGCGGCGCCCGCGTTCGCCGTCCCACGGCGGCGGAGCTGCTGGAGGCCTACGCCGTCCGCGCCGAGCTGGAGGCGCTCGGGGTCGTCCTCGCGCTGCCCCGGCTCACCAACGCGAACCTCGAGGAGCTCCAGCGCTACTTCGACACCATGCGCCGGGCGGCCGCCGATGGAGACGTCCACGCGGAGGCATCCGCCGACGCCAGCTTCCACGGCCGCCTGGTCGAGCTGGCGAACAACGCCACGCTGCTGCGCGTCTGGCGTCTCCTCGAGCCGTTCTCGAGGACCTACATCACCATCGTTGTCCCCGGCGCCGACCGCCGTCAGATCGCCGAGCTGCACGCCCCGATCCTCGAGGCACTGCGCAGCGGGGACCCGCAGAGGACGGCGGACTCGATCCGCCGACATTTCGCGGATGCCCAGTCAATGCTCGCCGCGTTGTGGGCGGAACCAGAGCCCAGCCGAACCGTCCAACGACCCATCCGCGCTCCCCGCGCAGCGGCTCGCCGCGCGACGGTGGGCTGACCGCCCTGCTGAAGGAGACCATGAACGCAACGCTGCAACTGACGGAGGAGATGTCGGCCGGGGCCGCTCGCCTGCGGGTGGACGTGTACGGCGGCGAACCACGCGAGCACGTGCTCGACGACCTGAACTTCCTGAACTACCGCCTCGCCGACGTGCGCATCTCGCCGGAGGTGACGCTGGCGGAGCCGGACATCGTCTGGAACCAGGACGGCGAGAAGGCGATCTCCTACGACGGCCATACCATGACCTTTACCGGCCCGTGGCCGGCAGGCCCCATCCAGAAGGTCGTCGTCACGATGCTCGCCCTGCGCATGGAGGCCGTGGGCCTGCACCCGTTCCACGCGGCAGCCGTCCGCTATCGCGGCAAGACCATCGTCTTCCTCGGCGGCGAGTCCAACCACGGCAAGAGCATGGGCCTGATCGAGGCCGGTCGTCGGGGCGGCCTCCAGGTTGCCTCGGAGACCTCCGTCATCGACGAGAACGGCAGCGTGGTCCGCGGCTCGGAGGAGCTGTTCCTCACCAAGCGCACCGAGGGAACCGAGCGAGCCGACAAGGCCGCCCCGAACAAGGGCGTCGAGAAGTTCTGGGGCGAGCTACCGGCCTGGGACTTCTACACGGAGCCGACGAACGTCGACATCGTGATCGTGCCCGCGATCGACGGCAACTTCGATGCCAGCACGGGCGCCATGATCCCGTTCGAGCGCCAGTTCCAGACGCTCCACTCGCTCCAGAACTACTTCCTCACGAACGAGCTGCTCGCGGCCGGCTGGCCGATGCCCGTCGTGGACAACGACCTCCTGCGGAAGGCGCGGGCAGCGTTCGTGGAGCGCTTCTGCGAGCGCCCGTTCTACTTCATCCGCGCAGCCACTCCCCAGGTGCTCCTGGACGAGGTGGACAAGATCCTCTGAGCAAAGGGGGCGTTGGAACCAGATGCACACGTTCGCCTACGCGCGGCCGGCGACGCTGGCCGAGGCGGTGGCACTCCTGGAGGCGCACGGACCGGCCGCGCGCCTCCTCGCCGGGGGCACCGACCTCGTGATCCGGCTGCGGGACGGCACAGCCCGGCCGGCCGTGGTGATCGACGTCAAGCAGATCGCCGAGCTTCGCCCCGCGATCCACGAGGACGGCGGCCGTCTCGTGATCAGCGCCGGCACGGTCATGACCGATGTCGCGTCGGACGAACGGGTGCGCCGCTCGTTCCCTGCGCTTGCCGAAGCGGCGGCCGTCGTTGGCTCCGTGCAGATCCGGAACAGGGCCACGCTCGCGGGCAACGTGTGCAATGCGTCGCCGGCCGCCGACACGGCCCCCTCGCTTCTCGTGTACGACGCCGCCGTCGTCGCCGAGGGACCCGACGGGACCCGGCGCATCCCGGTCGACGATTTCTTCGTCCGCTCCGGGGTCACCACCCTGGCCCGCGGCGAGATCGTGACCGCGATCGAGCTGCCCCTGCCGGCCCGGAAGATGGGTGCCGTCCACATGCGGCGCACACGGCGCCGCGGGCACGATCTCGCGTCGGTCACCCTGTGCTGTGGGGTGGACGAGGTGGAGGTTACCCGGCTGGCCTACGGCAGCGTTGGCCCGCGGCCCGTCCTCATGATCGACGAGAGCGGCGTCCTCGCCGACCCGGCGGCCACGGACGAGGCGAAGGCGCCCATCTTCGAGCGGATGTTCGCTGACGCCAGCCCGTCTCCGCGCTCGATGCGCGCGAGCCCGGAATACCGCTTGGCGATGCTCCGCGTCCTCGGGGCGCGGGCGCTGCGGACCGCGATCGACCGGCTGGCCCAGGGATGAGCGAGATGATCCAGACGGTCCTGATCGAGCTGACCGTGAACGGGCGCCGGCGGGCGCTTGACGTGGCCGTCAACCACACACTGCTCGACGTCCTGCGCGACGACCTGGAGCTTACGGGCACCAAGGAATGCTGCCTGGTGGGCGAGTGCGGCGCGTGCACCGTCAGCCTGGACGGCCGCATCGTCGATTCCTGCCTGGTGCTCGCGGTCGAGGCCGACCGGGCGCAGGTCACGACGGTCGAGGGGCTCGCGGTCGACGGGCACGTGAGCCCGCTCCAGCAGGCGTTCCTCGACAAGGGCGCCGTCCAGTGCGGCTTCTGCATCCCCGGCCAGCTCGTGGCAGCACACGCCCTCCTGGCGGAGAACCCTCATCCCACCGTCCCGGAGATCCAGGAGGGCCTCGCCGGCAACCTGTGCCGCTGCGGCTGCTACCAGCAGATCACCGAAGCGGTCCTCGCGACCGCCGAGGAGGCCGCCCGATGAGAACGGATCGAATCGGCGGCTCCCCCAACCGCGTCGGCGGCATCGGCCGGGTCACCGGCAGCCAGCAGTACGTGGCCGACATCAGGCTCCAGGACGTGCTCGAGGTCAAGCTCGTCACGCTCGACTGCGCGCGCGCCCGGATCATCTCCATCGACACGAGCGTCGCCGAGCAGGTGCCCGGCGTCCGCCTGGTCATGACGGCCGCCGACTTGCCCCAGCCGGTGCCCCGCTTCGGGCCCCAGCTCTCTGACCGCCCGGTCATTGCCGTCGGCGAGATGAAGTACCACGGCGAGCCGGTCGCGGCGGTCGCGGCCGAGACGAAGGACGCGGCCGAGGAGGCCGCGCGCCTCGTCAAGGTCGAGTACGAGGAGCTGCCCGCGATCTTCAGCGTGGCGGCCGCGCTCGACCCGGAGGCGGTCCTCGTCCAGGACCCGGCGCTCCGTGCCGGCGACCCGCGGGCGACGACGAACGTTTTCCGCGAGCACCGCTTCGGCTGGGGAGACGTGGCGGCGGCGTCCGCGGACCTCGTCATCGAGAACGTGTACACCTTCCCGATGGTCACCCATTTCGCCATCGAGCCGCATGGGTTCATGGCAGCGCCGGATGGCGACGGGATCGCCTGCTGGAGCTCCATCCAGCACCCCTACCTCCTGCAGAAGATGCTCGCGAAGATCCTCGGCCTCCCGCTGGCCAGGGTGCGGGTCTTCGCCCCGGACCCGGGCGGCGGCTTCGGCGGCAAGCAGAACCCCAAGCTCGAGCCGCTGGTCGCCTTCATGGCCCTCCGGACGGGCCGGCCCGTGCGCCTGATCCTGACCCTGGAGGAGACATTCCAGGCCGTTCGGCGCACGTCCGCCGAGGTCCGCGTCCGGACCGGGTTCCGCTCTGACGGCACGCTGGCCTTCCAGGACATCGCCGCGGACTACCTGGCGGGGGCGTACGTGGACATCGCCGACCGGGTGGTGAGCAAGGGCAGCTATCCGGCCTGCGGTCCCTACCGCGTCCCGGATGCGCGCATCGTGGCGCGCAGCATTCTCTCCCACACCCCGCCTTCAACGGCCTTCCGCGGGTTCGGGAATCCGCAGGTCAACTGGGCGGTGGAGTCGAACCTCGACGAGGGGGCCCTGGCGCTGGGGATCGACCGCCTGGAGATCCGCCTGCGGAACCTCGCCCGCCCGGGCGAGGACTTCATTCCCGGCGACACGCCGGCCGACGGCGACTGGGGGCAGACGGTCCGCCGAGCCGCCGAGCTGATTCGGTGGGGGAGCCCGCTCCCGGAGGGACGCGGGCGCGGGATCGCGGTCGGGATCAAATCGGGGCCCACCACCGGCCTCTCCTACTCGACCGTCCGGCTGCTGGCCGACGGCAGCGTCCTGGTCTATGCGGGCACGTCCGATATGGGCCAGGGTGCGCGGACGGTCTACGCCCAGATCGCGGCCGAGGAGCTCGGCGCCCCGCTCGCCTGGGTCACCGTCGTGATGGGCGACACGTTCAGCGTCCCCTACGACCAGCAGACCTCCGCAAGCCGGTCGACGGTCCTCATGGGGAACGCCGTCCTTCGGGCCTGCCGGGCGATCCAGGACCAGGTCCGCACCATGGCCGCGCGGCTCTACGGGTCCGACGAATCCGCGATCGTCGTCGAGCGCGGCGTCGTCCGCCTGCCCGATCGCGAGCATGCGATCCTCGAGGTCCTGAAGCCCGGCCTGGGGCCGCTCGGCGGCGAGCTGATCGGCAACGGGGAGATGCGCAAGGACCCGGAGCCTGACCATCCGCTGGGCGGTCGCCCGGCCTTCTTCGAGTTCAACTGCACGGCCATCGAGGCCGAAGTGGACCGCGAGACGGGCGACGTCGTCCTCGTCCGTCACGTCACCGTGTCCGACGTCGGGAGGGCCCTCAACCCGCTCCAGGTCACGATGCAGGACGAGGGCGCCGCGATCCAGGGCCTCGGCCACACCCTCATGGAGCACTACACCTTCGACGAGCGAGGCCGGATCCGGAACCTGGGCGCCATCGACTACCGGATCCCGACGAGCATGGACCTCCCCCTCGAGATGCAGAGCGCGATCGTGGAGAACGCGGACGGACCTGGCCCGTACGGCTCCAAGGGGATGAGCGAGGGCGCCCTGCTCTGCGTCGCGCCCGCCGTCGCGGCCGCCGTGCGCGACGCGACGGGCGTCGCGATCCGCGACCTGCCGCTCACGCCAGAGCGCGTCTGGCGGGCCCTGCGGGACCGGTCGACATCATGAGCTGCCAGGAGGGCGCGGGATGACCACTCCGTCCGACATCGGTCCCATCGGCGGGCTGCCGCCAGACCAGGTCATCCGAGCCGCCGGGCTCGTCCGCGACGGGCGGATGATCTCGCTGGCCGCCGTGCGCTACCCGGGGATGCCCCTTTTTCCGGGCCACCCCCCGTTCCAGGTCCTCAACTATCGGACCCCGCGCGGGATCCGGGTGACTGGCGCCCAGCCGTGGGGGCCGGTCAACGACGCCGGCCTTGGCTACATGGCCGAGTACGTCATGGCGACGTCGCACTCCGGCGCCCACATGGACGCCCTCGCCCACATGACGGTTGGCGACGACATGCACTGGTACGGCGGCGGCAACGCGGACGAGCACCTGACGGACTTCGGCCCAACGCACCTCGACGCGTCCAGGATGCCCCCGTTCTTCACCCGCGGCGTCCTCCTCGACGCGGCCGGCCATCGCGGCGTTGACTGCCTGCCGAAGGGCGCGCCGATCGACGCGACTGAGATGGAGGCGATCTGCGCCGCGCAGGGCGTGAACGTCGAACCCTGGGACGTCGTGGCCATCCGGACCGGGTACATGGGCCTGTGGCCCGACGTCGAGCGGATGGCCGCCCACAAGACCGCCGGGCCCGACATCTCGGCGGCCCGCTGGCTTCTTGAGCGGCGCGTCGTCGCGACCGGCACCGACACGGAGACCTACGAGGTCCAGCCGGCCCCCGACCCCGGGCCAACCGGGAACCCCCAGCCCGTCCACACTCTGCTGCTCATCCAGAACGGCATCTACATCATGGAGAGCCTGGACCTCGAGGAGCTGGCTCGCCAGCACGTCTACGAGTTCCTCTTCGTCGCCCTCCCAGTCAAGATCCGCGGCGCTACCGGGTCGATGGTCGATCCGGTAGCCGTTATCTGAAGGAGAACGTCATCGTGCCAGCGACCATGCAGGCTCTGGTGATCCTCGAGCCGAACAAGTTCGAGATCCAGGAGGTTTCGGTCCCGACGGCCGGGCCGAACGAGGTCCTCGCCCGCGTGCGGGCCGTGTCCATCTGCGGGACCGACGCACACCTGATCCGGGGCGACTACCCAGGCTTCTGGCCGCCCTCGTTTCCGTTCATCCCGGGCCACGAGTGGGCCGGCGAGATCGCCGCCCTCGGGCCCGGTTCCGAGCTGTACGGCTGGAAGGTCGGCGACCGAGTCGCGGGCACCTCCCACGACGCGTGCGGCGTCTGCCAGAAGTGCGTCGAGGGCCGTTACAACCTGTGCGAGAACTACGGGCGGCCGGGGCTCCACAAGCAGTACGGCCACAGCGTCCAGGGCGCCGACGCGACCTACGTGGTGCAGGGCGTCAAGACGATCTTCCCGCTGCCGGACGGCCTCTCCTTCGACGAAGGCGCGGTCATCGACCCGGCCTCGATCGCCCTCCACGTCGCCAATCGCGGCAACATCGCGCCGGGCGACACCGTCGCGATCACCGGCGCCGGTGCGATCGGGCTCCTCGGCGGCGA